>JBAUTB010000040.1:0-23297 GCA_049582005.1 Gloeobacterales cyanobacterium
CCCGAAAAGTCGCGCAAGTTATATGTTATTACGTTATCATACGCTGCTTTAACTGCAAGTTCCAGCACCATATCATCCTTGGGATCAAGCAAATAGGGTCGCCAGAGGAAAAATATCTGATGGTGTATAGCAACCGAACAGTGGAAATCAATTAAATCTTGTATATCTGCGCCAGTGACAGACAGGTTTGGCAGTTGTCGCAACAAAACCTCCTCATATTCGAGAACAAGTGGGACAGAGAGATGAATGTCAAACTGTCCAGCCCCTACCAGGGTTAACAGCCGAAAAGAGCAGCCACGTCTGGAACGCAAACCAACAACGATGACATTTGTATCGATAAAAATTTGTGGAACAGGCATAGGGGAATGATAGAAGCTTTTCCTCCGTGAGTAAAAACAGACAACACAGCCAGCCTAAAAATAATTATTACGCAAGTTCCGATTGATATAAAATTCTTAAACTCTCTATTTTTTATGGTAGTTTTTCTTCGATAAAGCTCTTCATATTTTCCTGATAACGTATTCGGGAAAATTGTTGAGCGTGATTACAGATGATGATGCTATCCCATGTTTGATTCTCACATGCTTGGATGGCATTTATCAGAGCTTCTACGGTCTGTTCTTTAAAGAAAAAACCTGTTTTGCCTGGTACTACTGTTTCTAAAGCTCCTCCTCTGCCATAGGCTATCACAGGCCTACCGCAGGCTTGCACCTCCAAAGGCACAATCCCAAAATCTTCTTCACCGGGAAAGATTAATGCGCGACAGTTGGCAAAATAATCTTTGAGTTCCTGACGGGAAAGATGAGGGAAGAACGTGATATTAGACTTAGCTATATTTTTTAGCTCTTGCAATTCAGGTCCCTCTCCAACAACCCGGAGTTCCAAACCCAGTTGATTAAATGCTTGAATAGCAAGGTCTATCCTTTTATAGCCTACGATTCGACCAGCAATCAGATAGTAATCTTCTTGGGGAGAAGCGATGGGGGAAAAGTAATCGACATCGACCGGAGGATAGATTGTAGTCGCGGAACGACGATAAAACTTTTCAATGCGGCGCTGCACATGATTACTATTCGCAACCAAGTAATCCGGTCGTTGTGCTGCCTGAAAATCCCAGTTTCTCAAATAATGCTGGGCAAGCGGAGCTAATTTGGCTTGCCAGGAACCGGGCTTATAGCTGGCTAGGTATTCTTGGTTTAGGTCCCATAGATAACGGACAGGTGTGTGGATATAGCTGATATGAAGGCTATCCACACTGGTGAGCACCCCTTTGGCATAGGCATGGCAACTGGAGAGGATTAAATCAAAATCCCTGAGGTCAAACTGTTCATAAGCCAGGGGCATCAGCGGCAAAAAGTACTGCAGGCGCTTTTGATAATTCTTCTTGCCCAAAGGAAGATTTTGCAGAAAAGAGGTGCGAATATCTCTCTTCTGCCAACGCTCGGGCATCGTCTCTGGACTATAGAAACAACTAAAGATGGGAGCGTCTGGAAAAATTTCTAAAAGGGCCTCGACACAGTTCTCTGATCCCCCTTGCTGAATCAGATAATCATGAACAATGGCTACCTTCATATCTCTGTTTCCACAGAGTGCCATTTCTGCGAGGAACCCATCTAGAGCTTCGTACCACATTCAGGACAGAAATGGTTCAAAGAAGGATTTTTAGCCCCACAGTTCGGACAGTAGACCAGTTCAATCCGGTCTGTGATTGGCCGTTCAGGTAACCCAATCATTTGAGCATTAGAGGAATTGGGCGGAACCATCGGGTAGCAATTTTCATCGCGAACCACTTGGAAATCCGCCACCACAGGGCCATCATGGGCCAGAATGTCCTTCACCGCTCCCTGGAGCTGGTCAGGATGATCTACGACTACGCCTTTAGCGCCAAAAGCCTCAGCAATTTTGACAAAATCGGGCATCGAGGGAGCCATGTCTGAATTGGAGTAGCGCTCTTCGTAGAATGCTTGCTGCCACTGGCGGACCATACCCTGCCAACCGTTGTTGATAATGGCACACTTAACGGGCAGGTTGTACTGCACCGCCGTACCAATTTCCTGAATATTCATCTGGACGCTGGCATCTCCAGCAATACAGACTACTTTTTCTTCAGGCAATGCAACCTGCACCCCAATCGCTGCCGGATAACCAAAGCCCATGGTGCCCAAGCCCGCAGAGGAGATCCATTGGCGATTGCCATTGCGCAGGAATTGGGCAGCCCACATCTGATGCTGGCCTACATCCGTGGTGTAGTAAGCATTGGGAGCCTGGTCACGGAAAGCGACAATCACTTCCTGCGGATAGAGGTTTACGCCATCGTGGGGAACTTGCAGGGGATAGTCCTGTTTCCACTGATCTATCCGCTTTAACCAAGGGGCGGTCAGGGCAGGAGAATTTTTCGCATTCCTGTTGCGGGTACTCAGCCGCTCCAAGAGATCCTGCAACACCGTCTTCACGTCCCCAACAATCGGGACCTCAGGACCGCGGTTCTTGCCTACTTCAGCCGGATCAATATCAATATGGATAACCTTGGCTCCACTGGCGAAGGTATCGAGTTTACCCGTCACCCGGTCATCGAAACGAGCGCCCACTGCGATCAAGAGGTCGCATTCAGTAACTGCGAAATTTGCATAGGCTGTCCCGTGCATGCCAAGCATGCCAACAGAGAGTGGGTGATTCTCCGGAAAAGACCCTTTACCCATCAAAGTAGTTGTTACAGGAATTTGGAGAAGTTCTGCGAGTTGACGAATCTCCGTAAAGGCTCCAGAGGTAATCGCTCCTCCCCCTACATAAAGTAGCGGTTTCTCTGCTTGCTCCAGGAGGACCAAAGCTGCTTGAATCTGTCTGGGATTGCCCTTTGTGGTGGGGCGGTAGCCATCAATTCTGACTTTGGGAGGTTCTGGGTTATAGTCAAAGCTTTCCTGTCCCACATCCTTAGGTACATCGATCAAGACAGGTCCGGGGCGGCCTGTTCCAGCAATATGGAAGGCACTAGCTACTGTTTGTGCAATCGCTAAAGTTTCCCGAATCACATAGGAATGTTTGACGATGGGGAGGGTAATGCCAAAAATATCTGCTTCTTGGAAGGCATCAGAGCCAATGGCATAGCGTGGTACTTGACCGGTCACAACAACCATGGGAACAGAATCCATATGGGCCGTAGCAATCCCGGTAACCAGATTGGTCGCCCCTGGTCCTGAAGTGGCCATACAGACGCCTGTTTTGCCGGTAGCCCGCGCATAGCCATCCGCAGCGTGAGCTGCCCCTTGCTCATGTCGGGTTAAAAAATGCTTGAGTTTACCTTCAGCTTCTGCCTTGTAAACTTCATCGTAGATGGGAAGGATCGCTCCACCAGGATAGCCAAAGATGTGCTGGACACCCTGACGGTGCAAGCTATCCACTAAGGCAGCGGCCCCCGTTGTATGCAACACGCGTATGCCCTAAATCACAACCGTAGCACTCTAGTGTAATGTTCAATACACGCAGAGTCCAGTTCTATTCTGCCTATATGCCCAGAAGAAAGTCTCTTGGGGTAAGAAAGTTAAAGTTTTTTTTGAAACAGCGACAGCGCTTTGGCTAGGGAAGGGTCTTGGTCTTTTTTAGAACCATCAAAAACGAAGATATCGGGCTGAATACCCCGATGATCAATGTCTTTTCCAGAAGGAAGAAGGTAATGACCCGTGGTAACGAAAAACCCAGACCCACCATTTTCGGTAAATACCGTTTGGATGGAAGCCTTCCCAAAAGTCTTCATGCCAATAATTTTTGCCCTTCCACGCTCTTGCAGAACCCCTGCCAAGAGCTCGCTGGCTGAACCTGAACTTTGGTTGACCAAGACTACCAAGGGCAGTTGGGTAAGCGGTTGACCTGCAACTTCTATCTGCTGTTGTCCCCATCTTCCGTAGACTTGAGCTACTACGCCTGCTCCTAGCCATTGCTGGGCGATCTGGATGGCACTATCGAAAAGCCCACCCCGGTTATCCCGCAGGTCCAAAATAAATCCTGTCACATCCTGACCTTGAAGGTCCTGAATCGCTTGTGCCATCTGCGGTGCTGCTTGAGGATTGAACCGATTGAGTTTGAGATAACCGACTCCTGACAAGACTGTAGCTTCCAGAGCCGGGTTGGATTCTCCATTAGTAAGGCTTATGCTGGGCATCGCCACTTTTTGGAATTGGGCAGAAGTCAGAAAACGGGTGTAGCGGTCTTGCAGTTTACTCAGGAGTTCCTGTGCTGCTTGATAGGCCTGTTCCGGTTTTGCATAGGAATGCCGGACATAGTCTTTTTGATAGCTTTGCCAGTCCACCCCCCGGAATCCGGGATCATAATATCGGTCCAGGACCGTTTGCCATACCCTTGTAACCAGCTCACTATAGTTGGTGGTGGTGGGCGTCGCTTTTGGTGTACTGGTTTGCTGAGCGTGTGTAGCCAGAGGATGACCCATGAAAATCAGGCCAAATCCTACGGCTAATGCTCTACTCACCGTCTGAATGCGGATTGACAAGGGTTCTCTTCAAAACTTAGCATTTTAATTATGACGCAAAATATTTTTATTACTGGGGCAAGCGGCTGTGTTGGACACTATGTTTTTCGTCGCTTGATTGAGGATTCCCAGTACCATCTCCATCTGCTCGTACGTAACCCCAAAAAGCTCCAATTTGACCCCGACGCTTATCCAAATTTGACGGTACATCAAGGAGATTTAGGTCAAATAGAAAATTATACAGAAGTCTTGAAAACCATGGATCAAGTGATCCATTTGGCTGCGGCTTGGGGAGGAGGCAATACTCCTTTTGAAATTAATGTTGATGCTTCCTTAAAGCTTTTTCAAATTTTAGAAGATTCTCAGTGCCATCGGATTCTTTACTTTTCTACCGCCAGTTTTTTAGATGATAGGAACCAACCATTTCCCGAGGCAGGAAAGCTAGGTAGCGACTATATTCGCAGCAAATATGTCTGCCATGAGAAACTTCCTGATTTGAAAGTATATGACAAGATTATTACGCTCTATCCGACGGTCATTTTTGGAGGAGATAAAGAGCATCCCTATTCTCCAGTTTCATTGGGCATTCCGGAAGTGGCTCGTTGGGTAAAAATAGCACGCTTTTTGCGCGCAGATGGGAGTCTACATTTCATTCATGCCCATGATATTGCTATTGTCGTAAAACATATATTGGACCATGGTTCCCCAGAAAAAAATGTTGTACTAGGTAATCCAAATATATCGGCAGAAGAGATCATTAGAGAATTTTCTGATTATCTAGGCTATAAAATCCCCTTCACCATTAATCTCTCTGAACCTCTTATTCAATTAGTTATCAAGGTCTTTAATATTCAAATAGATCCCTTTGAACGTTTCCTTATAGAAAAACGTCACTTTCGCTATCATGCAACCAATCCTAAAACTCTAGGAATTCACTCTAAATACAGCACCCTTAAAGGAATCTTGAGTGATTACATTTGAGTAGGTATTCCGAATTTTTTTAGGTCCAGAGCATAACCACTAACGACTAGGTAGACTTCTTTCGCTGTTACCCCTAATCTCTGATTCAGGGTCCCTAAACGATCTCGAAAAAGCCTTCCCATCGGATAGGTAGGCACTACGCCCCAGCCAACTTCTTCAGTCACAAGAATTACCGTCCCCCTGTAGTTCGTTATTACTTCCGTGAATGCGGTTGCGATTGGCTCCCAATTCTCCTCAGATTCTTCTAGCCAAGCAGTTAACCAAGTGCCAAGGGAATCAATGAGTAGGCATGAGGTAGGGTCTTGCTGTTCTTGAAGATAGGAAATTAATTCTCGATTTAGCTCAAGAAGTTTCCAGGATGCAGGACGTCTTTGCTGATGCTGGGCAATGCGCGCTTCCCATTCCGGATCGTCAGGGTTGTGAGCCGCCGTAGCGATGTAGGTGATCGGTTGGTGCGTTTTCTGGGCTAGGGCTTCTGCCCATGCACTTTTCCCAGAGCGACTCGGTCCGGTGATCAGAATGAGAACCATTAGTGAGATGATAAGCGAGTGCGTTGACTTGGATTCAATAGTGCTATCTCCACGGTTCGGTCCATAGATTATCCCTCCTTTACTAACTGGGTTCATGAGTCAGATTAATCCCTCTAAAGATAGGTGGTCATGGCGGATTTTTCTTATAGGATGCGCCACGATACCAGTCAGTGTGGTGCTGGTTCTCCTGTGTTGGCTGATTGCTCTTGGAGGAGAACTACGGGCCAGAAAGTCAGAGAAAAATTCAGAGAGCAACCAGGCAAAAAATGCTGTTCTGGCTATGAAGGTACTCAGCCTGATCAGTTTAGGACTCTTGGTGACGAGCCTTTTAGGGTACGCTCCCCTCGTCAGCTTGCCAGGTTTGTTCAACTATCTTCCCTTCTTTTTATTTTTCTGGCTAATCACTCGCTTAGTAAAGACTCCAGAACAGTTAAAACAAGTCCTGCTATGGTCTCTGGCCGGTGGAGTGGTCGCCGGAACCGTGGGCGTTTTGGAATGGGTCTCCGATAAAAACCATGAGCTTATCCTTTTAAATTTGGATCATTGGGGAACCAAGATCACGCTAAACCTTGGTTCTCGAGAACCTGGTGTCCTTGAGCGCGTCACTTCCTTCTTCTCCTGGCCGACCTTTGCCGCTGCTTATTTTTTGTTGATGGTGCCGGTAGGAATGGCTCTAGCCCTCAGCAAGGTTTCTATTCCTGCCCGGTTATGGAGTGGCTACAGCGCCTTGGTTAGTTTTATCAGCTTGATCGGAACGCAGTCACGGAATGCTTGGGGTGGCGTATTTTTAGCCATTGGAGCCCTGTTAGCCTATGGTAAGAGATTATGGAGTATCACCCTCTTGCTGGTTGCTATCGGACTATGCTTAGGGGCAGGATTTGGCCCCCCTCAGCAATCATGGGTCCAGGCTAGTCGCATGGTTGTGCCAGAGGTGATCTGGGTTAAGCTTCAGGACAGCGTCGATCAGGGCACTTTATCCTATATTTCAGCACAGAATCGGGTAGAAGCCTGGAATATTGCTTGGCACATGGCACAGGCTCGACCTATAACAGGCTGGGGGCTTCAGTCCTACCCTGCGGTAGCGGACCATGTATACAAGAAAAAGGGCGATACCCTTCATGCCCATAATATCTACCTAACCTACTTTTCAGAGATGGGTTTTCCTGTAGCTTTTGCGTTGCTGGGATTTTACGGCTTTGCTTTCTGGAGAGGGTTTCGTGCTTGGCCTAGGCTCAATACAGAAACCCGCTGGTTCGCGATTGGCTTGGGATTAGCCTTGGGAGCCTATTTTATCTTTGGCCTTTTCGATGTGCCTTTTAACGATGCACGGGTGAACGCTCAGTTCTGGTTGTGGCTAGGTCTGCTCTGGGGCCTCGGCAAAGAAAATGTGAATCCTGACTAATAAAGTCAGGATTATTTGTAGGGCTTGACAGGGCGTGTTATATTTTTGCGAACCCATAAAAAAACTTGCTTTTATGACTGCTAAGCAGCTCCTTACCGATTCCTTAACAGCGAACACCCAGCCCTTGAGTGCGCAATGCACGCTCAAAGGTTTGCGTTGTCGTGAGTGTGGCAGCGAGTACGAAGCCAAAGCTACCCATGTATGTGAGTTCTGCTTCGGACCGCTAGAAGCTCATTACGATTATGCGGCGATTGCCCGTCAAGTAACCCGAGCCACTATCCAGGCAGGACCACTTTCGATTTGGCGCTATCGTCCCTTCCTTCCTGTTACTTCTGACAATTTGATTGATCTGGGTACGGGACTGACTCCCCTTGTGAAAGCAGACCGCCTCGCACGCCGCTTGGGCTTAAAAGAACTCTTTATTAAAAATGATGCGGTCAACACCCCGACCTTGAGTTTCAAAGATCGGGTGGTTTCTGTTGCGTTGACTCGGGCACGGGAACTAGGATTTACCACGGTGGCTTGCGCGAGTACAGGAAATTTAGCTAACTCCACGGCAGCGATTGCAGCCCATGCCGGGCTAGAGTGCTTTGTCTTTATTCCTTCCAACTTAGAAGCAGGAAAAGTGCTCGGCACTCTGATTTATGGTCCCCAAGTTTTAGCCGTCGAAGGCAACTACGACCAAGTCAATCGGCTCTGTTCTGAGGTGGCGGACCGTTACGGTTGGGGTTTCGTGAATATCAACCTTCGCCCTTACTACTCCGAGGGGTCTAAAACCATTGGTTTTGAAATCGCCGAGCAACTGGGCTGGGAACTGCCTGACCAGATCATTGCTCCTTTGGCCTCCGGTTCGCTTTTCACCAAAATTCACAAAGGCTTCCAAGAATTTATAAAGACTGGTCTGGTAGCCGATAAAAACGTCCGCTTCTCTGGAGCACAAGCGGAAGGATGCGCTCCTATTGCTAAAGCATTCCGTGAAGAGCGTGACTTCATTGACCCGGTCCGTCCTGACACTATTGCCAAATCTATTGCGATTGGGAACCCCGCTGATGGCGTTTATGCCTTAGATGTCGCTCGCAAAACAGGGGGTCATATAGCTGCGGTTACAGATCCTGAAATCATCGAAGGCATCAAGCTGTTGGCTGAAACGGAAGGCTTATTCACCGAGACCGCAGGCGGTACTACCATTGCTGTCCTCAAGAAGCTTGTTGAAGCGGGCAAGATCAACCCTGATGAGCGCACGGTAGCGGTGATTACAGGCAATGGCCTGAAGACGCAAGAGGCTGTGGCGAGTTATGTAGGTGAACCCCTATATATCAATCCCAGTTTAGAAAGCTTTGAGCGGGCACTAGAGCGTTCTCGGACGCTCGACCGCTTGGAATGGCAACCAACCCCCGTCTAGATTAAAAGCAGAGAGACCTATGACTGTTAACGTTCTAATCCCCACCCCCCTCCAAAAATTGACCAATAATCAGGCCACTATCGCCTGTGCTGGTTCTAGCGTGTCTGAACTGATTGAGTCCCTAGAGACATCCTGTCCTGGTATTAAAGGGCGTCTCTGTGATGAAACGGGCAATCTCCGTCGTTTTGTGAACTTCTACGTCAATAGCGAAGACATCCGTTTTCTCCAAGGAAAGGACACTCCTCTCCAACCTGGCGATGAAGTGAGCATTGTCCCGGCGATTGCTGGTGGTTAAGACGAATTGCTAAATAATGCTTGATGGGATCAGGCAATAATGCGAGATTAGATATAGGCAAATCTCACCTCGATCCGAGATAGCCGCTATCCCACAAATATGAATCTCGAAGTTGGTTGTAGG
Organism: Gloeobacterales cyanobacterium; assembly: GCA_049582005.1. GTDB lineage: Bacteria > Cyanobacteriota > Cyanobacteriia > Gloeobacterales > PMM-0068 > Sivonenia. The sequence goes on from JBAUTB010000040.1 coordinate 9,214, forward strand.
TTGGGCTACCAGTGCAAGGGCCCAGCAAAATTTTCGCTGACAATACAGCCTTATAACGGACGAGGACAGAAGGTCCTCCAAGAAACCTTCCAAACAAACCCCAGCTTAAATCTAGAAACTGCCCAGGATACCTTTGGGAACCGAAGTATTCGGCTACAACCGATAGATGGTAATGTTCTCATTACCTACAGAGCCTTGGTTTCGACGACCACCCCAAGCACCCCAACAATCGGTCCTCTACCCTGGATACCCCCAGAGATGACCTTTAGCCAGTTGCCTGCAGATGTGCTCCCCTTTTTGTCATCCAGTTTCTACTGTTCATCCCATCGAGTAGCTTCTCTTTCTGAGAACTTATTGGGTGACCTGGTTTCCACGCCCTTGAACTTGGGCTATGCAAAGGTCAGCAGATTATGTGATTGGATTTACGAGAACATTGAATATCGCTATGGAACCAGTAATGTTCACACCTCAGCCCTCGATACTTTAATGCAACGAACTGGAGTCTGCCGAGATTTTGCCCATGTAGGCATTACATTTTGTCGAGCCTTGGGCATTCCTGCCCGTTTTGTGGCAGGTTATGCTCTTGCTCTTGACCCGCCAGATTTCCATGCTTGTTTCGAAGCTTACGTAGATGGGCAATGGCATTTGTTCGATCCTACCCGCAAAGCAGCCAAGGAACATCTAATTCCAATAGCAATCGGCTACGATGCTGCTGACACCCCTTTTGCCCAATGGTTCGGGGAAGCGGAAATGGATTATTTAGAGGTGTGGAGTCACCAGGTGCAGGAAGAAGTAGTGCCCATGGAAGTGATCCCCGAGCAAGTAGCCTAGGCGCAGCTTGAGCCGAATCGTGAATGAAGTATTTCTCTTTAGCCAATTTCAGAAGAAGAAACTCTTGTTGAACGCTGAAGAAGCAATTTATTGAGTTAGCGGATTCTCTAGCCATGGAAATAATTTCGAGGCTGCAAAGACTACGATACAAATACCCTTTGCTTTACATTTATTTACTTAAAAATGAGATATTGCAATGTTTTTCAATGTTTGGTGTGGGTTTTCGGTCATAAAATGACGGACAACATTAATGTCTGCGAACCTAAGGAGACCGGATGTCTTTGCAGTTTCAAGAAGAAGATTTTATGGGAATTGACCGTTTCTTCCAAGAAGCCGTCTACCATGACGATACTTCTCTCAATGCTGCCTCTTCTATTGAGGTAGAACTTTACGAACATGAGTACATGTACCCCACCTTTGCTCGTGTTGCCCGCGAGTCCGGGAACGAGGAAGTGGCTTCCATGTTCGATGCGATTGCTCGGGAGGAAGGGGAGCACGCGGAACTGCTGCGTAAGCTTTATCCCCAACTCGAAGTTAAGGACTCTCCAGAAACCCTGGAAGCTAAGCGTTTAGTTGCTGAAATCGAGTCCCAGATGCAGGTAGTAGCAACCGACCCCCGCGGGTTGAAGCGTGCCTTGGAAACCGCACTAGAAGTGGAAAGCATCGAAGCTACCAAGACCTATCCTGCCTTTGCTGCGCTGGCGCGGTCCCAGGGCAAGGAAGAGATTGCGCAGGCTTTTGATGAAGTCACTCGCTCCGAAGTTCGCCATATGCACTGGGTCCAAAAAGCCTTAGACCGCCTTTGCGCCGCAGCATAGGCTCTAGTGGTTTACATCTTTTGCCCCAACTATGGTTGGGGCATTTTTTGTGCTGAGGGTTAAAGAGTTTTTGGGAGAGGTTCTCTCATGTCTCGTATGCCAGGCGAATAATTTTCTTTTTTCCTACTTGCAGCACGGCATCCTTGATTTCTGCTGGCTTGGAAAATTCTAGATTAGGGTCTGATACTTTTTCCCCATTGAGCTTAACCGCCCCACCCTGAATTTGGCGGCGAGCCTCATTATTGGAGGGACAAAGTCCGCTGAGGCTGAGGACTTGAAATAATTTGAGAGGATACTCCAGTTCTGTGATAGAGAATTCAGGGAGTTGGTCCGAGACCTCTCCTAAAGCCCCTTGGCTGAGATTCTGCGCATCTTGTTGGACTTGTTGGGCCACTGCTTCTCCATAGAATTGAGTCACGATAGTCTGGGCCAAAAGTCTCTGGCGTTCGCGGGGATTGGTCGGTAATTGGGTCAAATCTTGCTCGGTGAGCAGTTCAAAATAACTTTCGACGAGGGCATCGGGCACTTTTTCCAGTTTCTGGTACATCCCCATCGGTTCATCAGTGAGGCCCACGTAGTTATCCAGGGACTTAGACATCTTCTGGACTCCATCTAACCCGACGAGGAGGGGTACTAAGAGTCCTGTTTGCTGAGGTTGAGCATACAGGGCTTGGAGATCACGTCCCACCGCTATATTAAACTTCTGGTCAGTCCCGCCAATCTCCACATCTGAACGGATGGCTACGGAATCGTAGCCTTGGAGAAGGGGATACAGAAATTCATGGAGGTAGATAGGATTCTGTCGTTCGTAACGTTCTCGAAAGCCTTCCTTGGCCAACATTTGCTGGAGGGTCATCGAAGCCATGATTTCAATAATTTTTTGTAGGTCTAAACTGGCTAACCACTGGCTGTTGTAGTGCACCTCAAGTTTTTGAGGCGCAAAGTCGAGAATCTTGCGGGCTTGGTCTAGGTAGGTCTGAGCGTTGTATTCAACTTCTGTTTCCGTAAGACGCGGACGCATTTCTGATTTGCCGGTGGGATCGCCAATCCGGGCCGTAAAATCACCAATAATCAAAACCGCCACATGGCCTTGGTCTTGGAACTGACGCAGTTTCCTAAGGGCGACGGTATGGCCCAGATGTAAATCTGGTTTGGTAGGATCGATGCCAAGCTTTACCCGTAAGAGTTTAGAGGTGTCGAGCTGAGCAGGAAAGAGGTCGGCTACCCCTCTGGAAAGCAAGGTCATAATCTCGTCTATGTAATGTTTTAAAGACCGCTCTAAATCTTAAGAGAAAACAGGTCCAGTCTTTTAGGGTAATGTTTGGGGAATCTAGCCCTCTATAATTATCTGGACCCCTACCCTAGGACTGTTTAGATTTGTCATCTACAGAACGTGGTGTACCGGCAGGAAAAAATCCCTCAGCCCAACCATCGGGCCAACCCCCCCCCACCCATCCCCCTAAGTCTTCCTGGACGGCTGTGCGTTGGGCTCTGATCAGCGTCCTTCTGATATCAGGGGCTGGTATGGCTGGAGGGTTGATTGGTCTTGCCACCAGTTTTCGTAACCTCCCAGACGTCAAGGTCCTCAAAAACTACAATCCCAGCGAAACCACCCAAATCTTGGATGTGAAAGGCCGACTCTTGGCTAATCTCTATGGAGAAGTTAACCGCAGGGTGGTGCCCTTAAAAAACATTTCGCCAAACCTTCAACGGGCCTTGATGGCCATTGAAGATGACCAGTTCTATCAACATCATGGAGTGCGCCCTGATACTATCGTTCGGGCTGCTATTACTAACTATGGTGCAGGCCGCTCTGTGCAGGGAGGGTCTACCCTGACCCAACAGCTCGTCAAAAACCTCTTTCTTACCCCAGAAAAGAACCTCAGTCGTAAGCTCGTCGAAGCGGTCTTAGCGCTCCGGGTTGAGCAGGTCTTTAAAAAAGACGAAATCTTGGAAATGTACCTCAATCAAGTGTATTGGGGACATAACAACTATGGAGCAGAAACTGCTGCTCATGCCTATTTCCAAAAAAGTGCCAAAGACTTGACTTTGGCGGAAAGCGCGATGATGGCAGGCCTCATCCGGGCCCCAGAGTATTACACTCCGCTCAAATCTCCTAAACCGATTTATTACAAACGGGCCAAAAATCGCCAAGAGGTAGTCCTCGACCGCATGCTTGAACTTGGTTGGATCACGCCTGAGCAAGCACAGGCTGCCAAAGCCGAAAAGTTAAACTTTGGAACTGCGATTTCTCGCCAGCGTAAAGTCACCTACTTCAGTACCTTTGTGTCCGAGGAACTCCGTCGTAAGTATGGTCAAGATTCTGTTTTGAAAGGTGGCCTTAGAGTCCAAACTTCGCTAGATCTTGACCTGCAAAAACTGGCAGAGAATACAGTCCGCAATGGCGTACGTAAACTGAGAGGCCGTCGGGTTTCTCAAATGGCGCTGGTCAGCATCGACCCCCGCACTGGCTATATAAAAGCGATGGTGGGTGGGGTCGACTTTGCTACCAGTCAATTTAACCGGATTATTCAGGCCCGCCGTCAACCGGGGTCTTCCTTTAAACCCTTTGTTTATTACACGGCCTTTGCCCGAAAAGTGCTCACCCCAGATTCGATCATTAGCGATTCTCCGGTGACCTTCGGCAAGTACACGCCGAGTAATTATGACAATAGATTTATGGGACAGATGACCGTCCGCAAAGCCCTTGCTCTGTCTAGAAACATCCCTGCGGTGAAAGCAGGCCAAGCAGCAGGGCTTCGGAATGTGGTGCAAACGGCCAAGGATGTCGGTATCGAGTCTCCCATTCAACCTAATCTATCTATGTCCCTAGGGGCAGTAGATATTTCTCCGATGGAATTGGCCCGAGGATACAGTGCCTTCGCGAATGGCGGCTACCGTATTCGTCCAACGGTCATCATGCAGGTTACGGATACCAAAGGCAATTTGGTAGAACAAAATCTTCCTACTCGGGAACCGACCATGGACCGGAGAGCGGTAGAGCAGATCAACTCCGCCTTGCAAACGGTCGTTTCCCCCGGGGGGACGGGGGCTAGGGCACAGCTTCCTGGTCGGGCGGTGGCGGGTAAGACAGGAACAACTCAGGATTTCAGGGATGCTTGGTTTGCTGGTTATGTGCCCCAGATGGTCACTGTCATCTGGATTGGCAACGATAACTATAGCCGTATGGTTTCAGGGACTGCTGGTGGAGCTTATGTAGCTCCAATTTGGAAAGAGTATATGCAAAAGGCCCTCCAAGGGAGCCCTGCACTTCCCTTCCCGAAACAGGGGGATGGTGTGACCCTTGCTGAGTTAGCCAGTCCCAGCGATCCTTCCGCAACGGCAACTACAAAGGCCCCAGTCTCTGTTGCCGTTCCTGCTCTTTCGGTCGCAAAGAACTCAAAAGCGAGTGCTGCTGCTACCGATTCTCAGGTCGATGAAAAGAAAGCCAAGAAGCGAAAGCGCAGACTGAAGCGCAAAGCAGATGCTGCTTCAGAGCAACTAGTGACCGCTGACGGTTCTCAAACTGACGGAGAGAAACCGAAAAAACAGAAACCTCTCAGAGCCAAGAGAGCTGAACCCCCAGCTGATGCTCCTATCGTCTCAGAATAAAGAAAGTCGGTTTGGCGTTACTTTTTGGACGGTATAGGATAGCCTGAGTAACACCCAGTGAGCATTTATGCTCCTCTAAAGGTAGTCCTGATGACTTCCCCCATGCCGCAGCAGTACAACGATCCCACCTTGACCCTTGAGGACTTGGTGGCGCAATTGGATCGGGAAAAACGCAGAACTCAAGACCTATTGAGTTCTTTGAGTTTTGCCCTGCGCAGTCTCAATAATGTCAAGCAACTTTTAGAACTTGTTCCTTTGATGGCTTGTCGGGTGACGGATGGGGAAGCTGGGGCGATTGTGTTACTTAAAGAGGATGATCCCAAGGGTCGGGTCCATCAAGTGTACTGTCCTGATCCTGTTTTTCTAGAACATATTCAAGGCTGCCTCAATGCCTTGCCCCCCAACCTGGAAGATGAAGGGATAGACGAACATCTTACCGAATGCTTAAGTGCTCGTATCGGCAGTACTGAGCCTATGCAAGTGCATGGAGCTGCTATCCTCGTCAAAAATCAAATACGGGGTCGTCTGTTTGTATTTAGCCGTCCGGGCAGGATTCTCTCGGATGTAGAAAAAAGTTATATCTGGACGGAGGGACGCTTCAAGCTCCTTCACCTGGTGGCGGATCAAACCGCTGTTGCTATTGAAAATGATGAACTGACGATTAAACTCAAACGCAAAGAACGCCTGGACCGAGAGTTGGAAATTGGTTCTGAAATTCAAGCTCAGCTTCTACCTCGTAGCAGCCCTATTTTTTCTGATTTTTCGCTGGCGGCCCGTTTTCAAAACGCGAATCGGGTGGGTGGTGATTATTATGATTTCATCCCGATTTGGGGCACAGACCGCTGGGCAGTTGTGATCGGGGATGTCATGGGAAAAGGGGTGCCAGCTGGTCTACTAATGACCATGACCCGTGGCATGCTGCGGGCAGAGGTATTGCGTCAGGAGTGCCCATCCCGCATTCTCCAGCATTTAAACCGAGTCATGTATGTTGACCTGGAAAATTCCAGTCGTTTTGTCACTTTATTCTATTCGGAACTGAATCCTGAAACCCGGACACTTTGCTATGCCAATGCTGCCCATAATCCTCCTTTGTATTGGAATGCCCAAAAAGGGGAACTCTCTACTTTAGATACTCCGGGTATGTTGATTGGCTTAAATCCCCAAAGTGAATATGAGCAGTCCTGTATCACCCTGAACTCAGGTGACGTGGTGGTCTATTACACCGATGGTTTGACGGAACTCTCTAATGGTCAAGATGACCGCTTTGGAGAAGATCGTCTAAGGGAGGCAACCCGTTGGGCTGTGACCCACCATCGAGACCCCCAAATCATCTTGGACCATATCTTCAGTGCGGTGCTGGCTTTTGCTCCCAAGGGACAAGGCATCAATGACGACATGACTCTGATTATTCTGCAAGCCCATTAGATTGCTGAGAGGAATTCATGTTGAGCTGGCATTTTGTTGATACTTGTTTGGCGGTGGTCCCTAAGAACCAAGATGTAATTGCTCAGATCCAAGCTTTTTGGCATGACCTGATCGCTACCGGAAAGTTGGCGGCGGCTGGCATCGGTTTTGTGGCGGGCTTTTTACTCAAGACCATCGTCAGTTAGCTCGTTCTCGCTTCGAGCATGACCGTGATCTCGCGATGACCCTGGAAGCGGCTTGAAACCAAACCCATAAATCCATGGAACACTTTTCTAATGCACGCTAGGAATACCTTCAAGAACACGTTCCCCAAGCTGCTACCCTTGAAAAGACTGATTGGCCTACGTCCCTATGGAAAATCCCGCTGCTAAAGCCTGGAGTGGTCGTTTCGAAGGTTCACTCCATGAGATGATCTATCAATTCAATGCTTCTATTCCCTTCGATATCGAGCTGATTGAATACGATATCCAAGGTTCCAAGGCCCATGCCCAGATGTTAGGAGAAACGGGCATTATCGCACTGGAAGAACAACAAAAACTGATCCTGGCTCTCGATGAAATCCTTGATGAATGGCGCAGTGGAACTTTCCATCCGGAGCCTGACGCCGAGGATGTCCACTATGCCGTGGAGAAGCGTTTGATTACGCTGGTGGGAGACTTAGGAAAGAAACTGCACACGGCCCGCTCACGCAATGATCAGGTGGCGGTCGACCTCAGGCTCTATGTCCGCGATCATCTTGAGCGGATTGATACCCTTCTCCAGGCGCTCCAAGGGCAGTTCTTAAGCATGGTAGAGGACCATGTTGAGACCCTGATCCCTGGTTATACCCATCTCCAGCGGGCACAGCCCGTGAGCCTAGCCCATCATCTCTTGGCCTATTTTGAAATGTTCAAACGGGACCGGGAAAGACTCGTAGACCTCAAAAAACGGGTAAATATTTCGCCTTTAGGTTCTGGTGCTTTAGCTGGGACAACGTTGCCGATTCAACGTCATTTGACCGCCACTCTATTAGGATTCAGTGCTCCCAGCGAAAACTCTCTAGATGCGGTGAGCGACCGGGACTATGTGGTGGAATTTATGAGCGCCAGTTCGCTAGTCTTGGTGCACCTTAGCCGCCTCTCTGAAGAATTGATCATCTGGGCTTCCCAGGAATTCGGCTTTATTGCGCTCACGGACCGCTGTTCCACAGGTTCTTCTTTGATGCCCCAGAAGAAAAACCCTGATGTCCCCGAATTAATCCGGGGCAAAACAGGACGGGTATTTGGTAATTTGATAGGCTTGCTGACCACCCTTAAAGCTTTGCCCTTGGCCTACAACAAAGATCTGCAAGAGGATAAAGAAGGCTTGTTTGATACGGTACGAACGGTAGAAAACTGTGTGCAGGCGATGACCATTCTTTTGGCAGAGGGCATGGTAATCCGCACCGAACGATTGGCTCAAGCGATTACAGAAGATTTTTCCAATGCGACCGATGTCGCGGATTATTTGGTGCGTAAAGGAGTACCATTCCGAGAAGCCTATAACCTCGTTGGCACCATCGTCCGTACCTGCTTGCAGGAAAATCTTCTATTGCTGACTTTACCCTTAGAACGTTGGCAGCAATTTCATCCCGCTTTTGCTTCCGATCTTTATGATGCGATTGCTCCTCAACAGGTGGTTGCAGCCCGGAATAGCTATGGCGGAACAGGCTTCGATCAAGTACGGGAAGCCCTAGGACGTGCCCAGGCTTGGTGGCGAGAACACAAGGCTTGCTAGTAAGCGCACAAGGATTGATGTTACTGCCAGGTCAATGAGTGGCAAAATACTGGAGTATTAAGAAATTTTTATGGTTGCCACCGCTCAGACTTCAAGTATAGAATCCAAGCCCCCTAAATCTCTCATGGGGCCTTCTCAAAATTTCTTTAGCCCTACCTTAGGTCTTTTTCTCCTATCGATGATTTTGCCCCTCGTGGGCATGTATGGACTTTATCAGCTGCATTGGAATCCCTGGCTCTCTTTTACCACAGGGTTTATAGCCATTTGGCTTTTAAACGTTGTGCTGCATGACAGTAGCCATCGCAGTGCCCATTGTTGGCCTTGGCTCAATGATTTTCTTGGATTCTGGGCTGCGCTTCTGCAAGGGCTGACCTGGCCTATTTTCCTGCGGACCCATCTTGCCCACCACGCCTATACCAATGATCCAGAGAAGGACCCTGACTATTACGTATCGACGGGCGGTCCCCTTTGGCTAACGCCTGTCCGCTTTTTCCATCAAGAATGGTTTTTCTTCCGCCATCACCTCTATAAAGGCTGGCAAGATTTGGGTCTATGGGCTTTGAGTCGGGGTATCCAGATCAGCCTGTTGGTCTTAGCTTGGCACCTAGGCTATTTCAAGTACGTGATGGACCATTGGTTCGTCCCCGCTGGTTGGGTGGCACTGGGCCTTGGTATTTGGCTAGATTATTTTCCCCATCGCCCTTTCGATACGCTAGGACGTTTTGGGAGTACCAGAGTTTATCCTAGTCGTTGGTTGAATCGAGTTATTTTTGGTCAAAACTATCACTTAGTTCATCATTTATGGCCTTCTGTGCCCTGGTATCACTATCAAGATGCATATTACGCCACAAAAGAAGTTCTCCTAGAGAAAAAATCTCCGCATGGTCTGGGACTATCCAATCCTCGTGAATGGATGATATTTTTACGTGACTTTTTTGTGGGCGTGCCTAAGCGCTGAAATACCGCGCTTCCGGATGATAGACCACTAGAGCCGTCGTAGATTGTTCTGGATGCAGTTGTAAGCTTTCATCCATTCTTAAACCAATCGCTTTCTCTGCCTGTAAAAGCATCAGTTGCTTGGTTTGGTCCTCTAAATCAGGACAGGCTGGGTAGCCAAAAGAATAGCGGGAGCCTTGATAACCCTGATTAATCAGACGGCGCATATCAGGGCTATCCTGAGCACCGATGCCTAATTCATGACGAATCCGGGCATGGGTCCAGTCAGCCAATGCTTCAGCCGTTTGTACGGAGAGGCCATAGTAGTAAAGATAATCGCTATAGTTGTCTGCCTTGAAGAGTTTTTGGGCATATTCCGTCGCCACGTTACCTACCGTCACCGCTTGCATCGGGAAAACATCTAAATGTTCGGAGCCTATTGGTAAGAAGAAATCGCTGAGACACTGATGGTCTTCCCCGGCCTGACGCGGAAACTCAAAGCTCTGGGCGATGACCAAATCACGGGGATTTCCAGTTGCCTGGAAAAGAGTGGCAGACTCAAGGGTGTAGACCTGTATGCTATTTTCTTCCGCCCAGCAGGGGAAGTAGCCATAGACCACTTGCGGATCAAGCGCCTGGTCTCGAATAATTTGCGCTTTCCACTGCTCTAAGATTGGGTACATCTTTTCCCTAACCAAGGCTTCATATTCTTCTCGGCTCTGCGCCTTGGTTTTGCGGAACTGCCATTGTCCTGCCACGAGCGCATTAAGGTCCAGATAGCGGAATACTTCTTCCAGGTCGATATCTTTAAGGACTTTGGTCCCCCAGAACGGCGGTTGAGGGCGAGTCACATCTAGAGAAACACTCTGACGGATCTTGGCAACTTTTGGACGGGCTTGTGATTTGACTGATTGCAGGGCATGATCTGTCTCCGTTGACTGTTCTGTTGGGTGTTCAGCAGAACCATTTCCCACAACCAGATGGACAAACTCTGGATTGACGGCATCGGTTAGGAATCCTTCTGTATTGGTCCAAGTGCCCTGATGCTTGTGTTCCATTAAGGCATCTAAGAAGTTCAGGTCAGTGAACGCATCTCGACCATAGATGACCTTGCCCTTATAGACCTGTTGGCAGTCTTTTTCGACAAACTTACGGGTGAGGGCTGCCCCACCGAGGATGACAGGAACGTTAATCCCTCGCTGGTTAAAGGTCTCTAGATTTTCTTTCATGAAAGCAGTAGATTTTACTAGCAGGCCAGACATAGCAATACAGTCAGCCTGATATTTCTCTTGGGCCTCTAGAATGGCATCTACCGATTGCTTGATCCCAATATTGTAGACAGTATATCCATTATTGGTCAGGATAATATCAACTAAGTTCTTGCCAATATCATGGACATCTCCCTTGACCGTAGCAATCAAAACTTTGCCTTTAGTAGCGCCATCCTTCTTTTCCATAAACTGTTCGAGGAAAGCTACCGCTGACTTCATAGTTTCGGCAGATTGCAATACAAAGGGAAGCTGCATTTGCCCCGAGGCAAACTGCTCACCGACCACCTTCATGCCATCGAGGAGATGTTCATTGATGATCGCTAAAGGTGGATATTTTTCCAACGCTTCTCTGAGCTTATCTTCTAAACCAATACGCTCCCCATCGATAATATGACGGCGTAGATGCTCCTCTAGCGTTAGGTTCTGAATCTTTTCTTTAGATTGCTTGGTCGTAACGCCCATGAATAGTTCGGTAAATACAGTCAGGGGATCATAAACACAAATATCTCCCTCAAATTTACGTTCATCATAAATTAGTTGCTTGGCTACTTCCTGATGACGCTCCTCAATCCGTGTCATCGGTAAAATCTTGCTGGCACTGACAATGGCAGAATCCAATCCTGCTTCTCTGGCTAGATGCAAGAAGACAGAATTCAAGACCACCCGTGCCGCAGGGTTTAAACCAAAGGAGATGTTAGAAACTCCAAGGGTTGTACGGCAACCTGGAAGTTCTTCTTTAATCCGCTTGATTGCTTTGAGCGATTCCAAGGCATTGTGGCGGTCTTCTTCAATCCCTGTGGAGATCGGCAAAGCTAGTGGGTCAAAAAAGATCTCGTAGGCTGGGATGCCAAACTCAACCACCTGGCGATAGGCTCTTTGGGCAATGGCAAATTTCTTATTTGATTCGCGGGCCATTCCTTCTTCATCGATAGTCCCGACGACTACCCCTGCGCCATAGGTTTTGGCGAGTTCCAAGACTTTGAAAAAGCGCGGCTCTCCGTCTTCATAGTTGGTGGAATTCAGCAAACATTTGCCACCGGCTACTTTCAGCCCCGCTTCCATCTTTTGCCATTCCGTAGAATCGAGCATCAAAGGAAGGGTGACATTGGTGACGAGGCGGGATACCAGCTCATGCATATCCTTTTCACCATCCCGCCCTACATAGTCGACGTTGACGTCTAAGATATGGCAACCTTCCCGGACTTGGGCGCGGGCCAGGGAAACCAAGCCATCCCAATCTTCTGCATTCAGCAAGTCGCGACATTTTTTAGAGCCACTGGCATTTACCCGTTCACCAATGATCAAAAATGAATTGTCTTGGTCATAGGGCTGTGTGCTGTAAATGGATGCGGCTGAAGGGACTACATGGATAGGTCGAGGCTTGGGTGTGTAGTCTTGGACAATGTCTACTAAAGCTTGAATATGGTCAGGACGGGTGCCACAGCATCCGCCAACCACCGTCACCCCCAAGTCTTCTACGAAATGTTTGAGGTGGGTTTGCATCTCTTGAGGGGTGAGATGGTAGTGGGCATGGCCACCGACATTTTCTGGAATTCCGGCGTTTGGAATGCAGGAAATCGCAAAACGAGAATTTTCTGACAAGTAGCGGATGTGCTCCGTCATCTTGTCTGGTCCTGTGGCGCAGTTGAGGCCAAGTACATCAATCGGGAATGGTTCAAGGATGGTCAATACCGCACCAATCTCGGACCCGACCAACATGGTGCCCTGGATTTCCATAGTCACAGAGACGATGACGGGTAAGCGGATGCCCTTTTCTTGGAAAACTACTTCTGTCGCTCCCAAAGCGGCCTTGATTTGCAGCACATCCTGACAGGTTTCAATCATAACGATGTCGATGCCACCATCCACCAAGCCTCGAATTTGCTCGGCATAGGAGGCTCTCATGTCGTCGTAGTGGATATGGCCCAAGGTCGGCAGCTTGGTAGTAGGACCGATGGAACCGGCGACAAAGCGAGGCTTTTCAGAGGTGCTGTAGCGCGTAGCAACTTTTTTGGCTAATTGAGCTGCTTTTACATTCAATTCATAGGCTAAATGGGCAATATCGTACTCAGCGAGGACAATTGAACTAGACCCGAAGGTATCGGTTTCGATAACATCGGCTCCGGCTTCCAAAAAATTGCTGTGAACTTTTTCAATAGCATCAGGCTTAGAAAGCACCAGATATTCATTACAACCTTCCAGGGAAGGGCCTCCAAAATCCTCTGCTGTCAGATTCATGGTTTGAATGGAAGTACCCATCGCCCCGTCAAAGACGAGGACCCGTTTTTTCAGGAGATCGAGGAAGGAATTGGACATTTATGCAGAATCCCTAAATACATCCGTTTACTTTAATTTACGTTGATTTATCCGCACGGTGTGTATATCGAGATTTAATATCAGCAAAGCATTTCCTGCAAACCCAAGAGTGTTCTTGGAATTCGGTAAAATAACACAGGCTATCCCTAGACTTTTTTAATGAAACAAATCATCCTCAAGCGCAATATCAACGTGAAAGCTGTAGTAACTCCCCGTCTACAGGAAGAAGCCAATGCTCAGCTACAGCAAGGACTGGCGCAACTTGACAATCAAATCCAGCAATTGGAATTTCAGGGTAGACGAGCGATTAGCGATATCGAGCGTACTTCGGTAAAGCCCCCAGGTCCTGAGGTCCAGCAGCAGATTGCTAGCATCCGCAACCAAGTAGAACAGCAAAAGTCCGAAATGCTGGCCCAGAAGAATCAATTGCTCCAGCAGATGAACCAAGTGGCTACTTGGGAGATGGGACAAGAGATCGTCCAAGGTCAAATCGAGAGCTTCTTTACGGTTCAGGAAGGTGACAACCTGGTCGGTCGAATGAATGTGGAAATTTTGCTAAATGACGGCGTAATTAAGGAAATACGCGGGGAAGCTTAGGTCCATCCCCCATTAATTGGGTAATTGGGCGGATGTGCGCACCCCTGCCTGTACAGGGGCGATTTTAGTGCGTTGAGACACAGACAGCGGTATGCTCCCAATGGTTCAATAGTGCAATTGACATGAACAGTAACAATTTGTTAAGATTCTGAGTGGCGAATATATTTAAAAGAATGCTTGTTAACCCCGCATCAGAAAACAACATAGAATCTGCCTCAAATATGTCTGTAGAGGTAAACTTTTCTGTTCCCGAAAAGCGAAAGGGACGGGGACGCAAACCGAGTAATTCAGAAGACTCTGTTGGCCAATTTTTGAGAGAGATGGCGCGCTACCCGCTTTTGACTTCTGAGCAGGAAGTAGAGATCGCTCGCATCATCGCTTCTGGTGGTCCGGAGGCAGAGCCAGCTAAGCGCCGCCTAGTTCGGGCCAACCTGCGCCTGGTGGTTTCTATTGCCAAAAAGTATTTAAATCGGGGAGTGCCCTTTCTGGACTTGATTCAGGAGGGTTCTATTGGATTGATGCG
>JBAUTB010000041.1:0-5307 GCA_049582005.1 Gloeobacterales cyanobacterium
GGGGTTGCGGATAGGTAAGACAAGGGCGTTTTCTGCGCGATCAAGATCGGTAGCGTTCATTCTGTCCACTCCGCCGTTGGGAGCGACGAGCCCGGATCGGGTCTCACGACAAAATTGTACTACGCGACGGGGACCCATATGGGTTGTAAGCTGGAACCCTCGGAATTTTTGAAGTCCGTTTTTTGGTTAAAAAAATGGAAAGACTTCGTATGCTAAGAGCGCGCTGAAGCAGGAATCCAGCGATAGAGCGTTGGCACAGACACACCGAGATTCTTCGCCACGTCACGAGTCGACACGCCCGTACGCACGAGCTGGCGAGCGACTTCCAATCCTGCACCGGTGCGGTCAACCTTCAGTTCTCGTTCCATCTCTGATCCCCGAATCACTAAACAGACTTCAAAAATTCCAAGGGTTCCGGCTTACAACCCCTAGTAGTGATAGTTCACGAAGCCTGTTGTAACGAGGCCATATCAATAACGAAGCGGTATTTCACATCGCTCTTCACCAGCCGATCGTAGGCTTCATTAATGTTCTGGATAGGAATGAGTTCGATATCGGCAGTGATGTTGTGCTTGCCGCAGAAATCCAACATCTCCTGAGTTTCTTTGATGCCGCCAATCAAAGAGCCGCTGAGACTGCGGCGACCAAAAATCAGGCTACCCACCTGAAGGGGAAGCGGTTCGGCTGGTACACCGACTTGGGTAAGATTACCATCCCGTTTCAACAAAAGAAGGTAGGCGTTAATATCATGCTGTGCCGACACGGTATCAAGAATGAAGTGGAAGCTATTGAGATGTTTCTTCATTTCGTCTTCATTTTTGGAATTGACAACTTCATCGGCTCCAAGCCGCAGGGCATCTTCAACTTTATTCGGTGAGGTAGTAAAGACCACAACGTGCGCCCCAAAAGCCTTTGCCAATTTCACCCCCATGTGCCCCAGCCCACCAAGTCCCACCACGCCAACTTTCTGGCCTTTGCTAACATTGTTGCGGCGCAATGGGGAGTAGGTGGTGATCCCAGCACACAACAGTGGAGCGGTGGCAGCTAAATCCAAATTCTTAGGAATTTCTAGCACAAACGCTTTATCTACCACAATGCATTCAGAGTATCCACCGTAGGTTATTCCGCCAATGTGTTTGTCGGGAGAGTTGTAGGTCCAAATCGTGCCGTTCTCGCAGAACTGTTCGAGGTTTGCCTTACAGTTTTCGCAGGTAAGGCAGGAATCAACCATGCAGCCAACCCCAACGGTGTCCCCTTCCTTAAATTTGTTGACCTGCGCTCCTACGTTCACGACGCGTCCGATGATTTCATGCCCAGGAACACAAGGGTAGGTGGTGCCAGCCCATTCACTGCGGACGGTATGTAAGTCTGAATGGCACACACCGCAATACAGAATTTCAATCTGAACGTCGTGTTTGCCCAGATCGCGACGTTCCAAGGTGTAGGGTGCAAGGGGGGTCGTGGCGTTTTGGGCGGCGTAGGCAGTGGTTTTCATCGGTTTTCTCCTGATGGGGGTTGTAAGCTGGAACCCTCGGAATTTTTGAAGTCTGTTGAGGGGTTTGGGGAGCAGTGAACCGACTTAGGGATTCTCGGAAGGGCTTCACCGAAGCCATCGACACTGGCACCCCATCAGGTCGCTTCTTCTTTCACGTCATGCACAGTCTGACCGAAATGAAGCGGCAGATGACCGACAGCAAAATCGAGTCGTGCAAGAATCTCGGGGTGACGATACCAACACTATACCGCTGGATTCCTGCTTCGGCGCGCTCTTAGCATACAGGGTCTTTCCGTTTTTTGAGACAGAAACCGGATTTCAAAAATTCCGAGGGTTCCGGCTTACAACCCCAGATTGAGATGCTTCCATGTCGCGATCGACCCGTTACAGATGGCCTCGATTAGTTCTGCCCGGTGTGCCTCATTTGTCTGTTTGTCCAGTTCCCGCGATAGATAGAGATAGTTCCTCCGTATCTGCCGTAACGATTTTTGTAGGTTTCAGGCAGTACCATCAATCGAAATCCTATGGGACTTTTGTGTCGTTTGTTTAAATTCACCCCAAACTGGTTTTTTTGTAGGCCATCGCGTTAAAACCTAAACTCATTAAGTTATGCAATACCTACGCCATACCAGAGGTTAAAAGATTGCCATTTGTCAAGGGGCCGTTGGGGAGAAACTGAGTTTAATCACAAACAACGTCTCTTCCCCAACGGTCATGTTTGACATCCTATCACTGCTGCAATGCTTGCTCTTTCACCTTGATGAGATTCCGCTGCGTCAACTCAGCATCGTTATCACTGCCCTGCTGGCGATGAGTGGACGAGTAACGATGTTAGGGATCTCCCGCTGGGCAGGTAAAGGGGGGAGTTATCGAACCGTTCAACGTCTGTTTGCTACCCCATTGCCCTGGCCACGGCTATTTTGGGAGTTTTTTCGCCAACACTGTTGGTGTCGCACACACACCTATCTGGTGGCAGGAGATGAAGTGGTGACGAGCAAATCAGGCAAACACACCTATGGGTTGGGGCGTTTCTTTTCAAGTTTGTACGACCAGTCAGTTTTGGGTCTAGACTTTTTTGAACTGTCTTTGGTGAGTGTTGAACAACGCCATGCCTTTCCCCTTCGCACCGAACAGGTAATGCGTCAGGATTCCAAATCTAAGCCTGCTGGTGCTTCCAAGGGTAAACCGGGTCGCCCGCGAGGGTCTAAAAACCAGGATAAAACCGAATTCATCCTCAACGCAGAACTGTTGCAAATCAGGGGCATGATAACGGCCTTGTTGGCATTAATTAGGGGGTTATTCTCGCTCAACTATCTGCTGCTGGATGGAAAGTATGGGAACAACAATGCGATGCAAATGGCACGGCAAGTCAGACTACATTTAATCAGTAAGCTGCGCCATGACTCAGAGTTATATCTGCCCTACCAAGGCCCAAACCGTCGCCGCAAGTATGGTGAGCGCCTCAGTCCGCGACACATGAGTAAGGAATTTCTGGTCGACTCCTCTAATGAAGATGGAGTCCAAACTGAGATCTACCAGGTTAAAAAAGCACTCCATAAGAAATTTGCACACCCGCTCAATATCGTCATCATTGTTAAAACGAATCTGAAGACTCAGGCTCAAGCCCATGTCATTTTGTTCTCCAGCGACCTGAGTCTGGGATACGAGTTGCTGATCGACTATTATTCGCTGAGATTCCAAATTGAATTTAATTTCCGAGATGCCAAGCAATTCTGGGGTCTCGAAGATTTCATGAATACCACCGAGACTGGCGTGACCAATGCAGCAAACCTCTCATTGTTTATGGTCAATGTCTCCCACAGGCTGCTGAGAGATTTCCGACAGAACAATCCGCTATTGAGTGTCCTGGACTTGAAGGCGGCCTTCCGGGGCTACAAGTATGTCGAGGAAGTCTTGAAATTGCTTCCGCAAAAGCCGGACCCTATTTTAATGGCATCTATTTTTGCCCGCGTAGCTAATTTAGGCGCTATACACCCCATTTCTTCGTCCAAAAGTGCCTAGTAGTTTGGCGAAGGTATTGTTAATCAAGATGATGTTTATATCGGCAAAGTGGATGAGCGCCTTAAGGTGACTGCTGCCAAAGAGACGCTACTGGATGTGCCGCTAATAAAAGTAGACGGGGTAGTGGTCCTTGGACGGGCTACGGTTTCCCCAGCAGCGATGATAGAACTTCTAGAACGAGGCATTCCACTCAGTTTTTTGACGGCTACGGGCCGTTATTTGGGCCGAATGGAACCGGAGCTGACCAAAAATATTTTTGTGCGCAAGGCTCAGTGGCAAGCGGCGGGAGAATCGGAGCGAGCGCTGCATGTAGTGCGGGGATTTATTCGTGGAAAGTTAAAAAATTATCGGACGGCTTTGCTGCGTGCTCAGCGAGAACAGGCTGACCTGGATTTAAGTGAGGGGATTGGTCGCTTGGAAAGAGCACTCCATCCGATTGAGCAATACGAATCTATTGATGGTCTTAGGGGTCTGGAGGGAGCAGGGAGTGCGGCTTATTTTGGCTGCTTTGATCGGTTAATTCGGACGGAGGGTTTTACTTTCGTGGCGCGGCGCAGGCGACCGCCTACGGATCCGGTAAATTCTCTCTTGAGTTTGGGCTATGCGGTATTGCGTCATGATGTGCAGAGTGCTTTGAATATAGTGGGCTTTGATCCCTATTTAGGATATTTGCATACAGAGCGCTATGGTCGCCCATCTTTGTCCCTAGATATGATGGAGGAATTTCGGCCTCTGGTGGTAGATGCAGTGGTGCTTAGTTCAATTAACTGTAAGCGTCTTGCACCGGAAGATTTTGTAACAGAAACTATCAGTGGGGCTGTTTCTCTAACGGATGAAAAACGTCGGGATTTTTTACGGTTATATGAGCAGAAGAAACAGTCTCAATTCAAACATCCTGTTATGGGCCGTCAGTGTACCTATCAAGAGGCTTTTGAGATTCAAGCTCGCTTACTGGCTAAGTATTTGATGGGGCAAATTGATCAATATCCTCCCTTGGTTCTAAAGTAATGCACATTGTCATTTCTTACGATGTGCCGGAGGATAAACGGCGCACAAAAATCCATAAGATCTTAAAATCCTATGGTCAATGGATGCAGTTTAGTCTTTTTGAATGTGAATTGACAGAAAAAGAATACATCAAGCTTCGTTCTCGTCTGGATAAACTAATTAAACCCGAGGAGGATAGTATCCGTTTTTATATACTCTGCGCCTGTTGTAAGGATAAAGTAGAACGTATTGGGGGAGAACAAACTCGGGATGAGTCTATTTTTTTTGTTTGATGCGTGTGCGCGGAGGGGTAGGTGTTTTTAAGACTATTTTCTGAAAAATCTCTGAGATGTTCTCCTATGGAAGGTATCAGAGTTCTTGAGTCCAGACCTCATCCGCGCAAAGGCTGAAAAGCTCATGAAAAGAGGATTTAGTAAAATCAGAAGCATGAAACCAATTGACCTAAGCTTTGAAAAAAAGCTATTCTGTACTCGACCGCGAAAATGCACCTTGAAAACCCTATACAGAAAGACTTTCAGGACCCCGCTGTTCCTAACAACTCGAATCCCTATTAGGGATTGAAACAAATATGGACAAACGCAGTCTAACAGCTCAAGTTGGTTCCTAACAACTCGAATCCCTATTAGGGATTGAAACTTGCAATGCTTGGGGTCGGCGATAGCCTTATGGTGTTCCTAACAACTCGAATCCCTATTAGGGATTGAAACCAATAATGCAATCAATATGACCAGCCCAGCAGTGACTGTTCCTAACAACTCGAATCCCTATTAGGGATTGAAACG
>JBAUTB010000042.1:0-21708 GCA_049582005.1 Gloeobacterales cyanobacterium
CCACTGATTAAGACCAGCGGACCACTGATGTCATTAGGGATAGCTTTGGCAAGGGCCCGGACGGCTCCGCTTAAAAATAATCCTGTGTAAAACACAGGTTTGAGGTCAATCCAGATCGCTAGACCGACACTGATGCATAGAGTCCCTATCCCAAAAAGAAAAAGCCATCTTTTGATTCGCATGCCTGGATAGAGCCACTTGCCCATCTTTTGAGTACGCGATTTTAGATCAGTCACAGCCATTTTCTTATGAACCTATGAGGGTTGCCTGATTGTGGTCACAGTCTCGGTGGTATACCGATAAAACCTGCCCAGTATGTAGTCCCAAATCTTCAGCTAGTCTCTCAATAAATGAAACAGAACGGTGTTGACCGCCTGTACAACCCACTGCCACTGTAACGCGCCCTCGTTTTTCTTGTTTATAGGCTGACAAAAAGTGGGTAACTAAATTCAAGAGATGCGCATAGGTCTCTTGGGCTTCAGGATGGCTAAATACAAAATCTTGTACTGCTCGGTCCCGCCCCGTTAAGGGCCGCAAGAATGGGTCGTAATAAGGGTTAGCCAAGAAACGAATGTCGAAGGCCAGATTCGCATCACGGGGCAACCCATGTTTATATCCGAAGCTCATTAAGCTGACGCCCAAAATGGGCTGATGTTCCTTCCCGGAGACTATCTGTTCTACTTCGGCCCGCAACCTCTGCGGGGTCCAATCACTGGTGTCCCATATTTCATGGGCTAATGTGCGCAAAGGTTCGAGCACTTTCCGTTCTTGTTCTATCGCTCTTTCCATTCCTTCATGGACTGGATAAGGATGAGGACGCCGACTCAGGGCATAACGGCGAACTAAAGTCTCTGTATTACACTCTAAAAACAATACATAGGGCTCATAGCCGTGGGTTTTGAAATTATGGAGGGCCCGACGCACATCATCTGCGAGAGGTTCACCAGTTTTGGGAATCCTGTTATTAGAGAATCGGTCTCCACGGCTGTCAATGATCAGGGCTACAGGAATTTCCTCCAACGGAGTGCGCGGAGTAAGTTGAAGAAGAGGATTGACTAAACCTGGAAGGAAGTTATCAATGCAAAAGTATCCAAGGTCTTCAAGGATGCGAACAACGGTACTTTTACCAGCGCCTGCCAATCCTGTTATGATTAACGTCCTAGTCATGCATTGCCCAAAGCGACGGTCCATCAATAGACTGTCCTCATCGGTGTAATTGTAACGGTTGCGTAGAAGAAAACCAAAGTATGCGAGCAAATAATAAATGATTGACTGTAAATTAAATTCTTCTCTGCCTTCGTTGATAGCCGCCATACAAATGTACACTAGCTAGCAGCTATATTTTCACCATGATGTCTGTTAAGTTACACACTCCTACTATTTTGATTGCTGATCACGATCAGAGTAGTCGTGCTGTTATGGTTCAGCATCTCGAAGCTCAAGGCTTTATCGTCCGAGAGTTTGAATCTGGCATAGACCTAATGATGGCGGTTGAAGCTGATCCCCCAGACCTGATCATCTGTGACTGGCATATTCCAAATCTAGATGGGCCAGAAATTTGTCGCGTACTCAGAGCTGATGAGCGTTATGAGCATCTTTATTTGATTCTGATAACCAGTACTACCCAAGATAAAGAACTGGTTTTGGCTTCGGATATGGGAGCCAATGATTTTATAAGTAAGCCTATAGAACCTAGTGAATTGTTGGTACGGGTCCGCACGGGGTTACGTATCGCCAAAATGCAAGGGGATTTGCTGAATCAGAATCAGTCTTTGAACCAGTTAAATCACTTTAAGTCAGATATGCTGGCCTTCGCCAGTCATGAACTGAAAACACCTATTGCTGTCATGCGTATCAGTTTGGAGATGTTGCGCATTGAAGAGTCTGAGGAAGGTAAAGCAGAACTTCTGGATATTGTAGACAATCAGGTGGGCACCCTGTCGGAACTGATTAGTAACTTTTTAAATTTACGTAAATTGGAAGAAGGCCAGCTCGAATATAACTGTCAGCCTTTGGATTTAAAGCCCCTAGTAGATAAAGCAGTCCAAGCGATCGAACCTGTTACGCGCCTCAAAAATCAGGTGGTCTGCGTCAATACTGACTCTATAAAAGTTCTGGCGGACCATGAAAAGCTTCGCCAGGTCATTGTCAACTTGCTTTCGAACGCGAGCAAATACAGCCCCAATGACACCCGTATCATTATTCAGATGCATCAAGGAGCTCAGGATGTACTGCTTGGGCTGATTGATGAAGGACCGGGGATTCCTGCCGAGAAGCAACCTCAATTATTCCGCCGCTATGCACAGCTTCAGGGAGACTACAAAGACGAGCGCTTCGTGGGAACGGGTTTGGGTTTAGTACTCTGCCAAGAATTTATTCAGGGGATGGGGGGCAGTATGGGGGTTCATTCCCAAGGCCGGGGCTCGTGCTTTTGGATCCAACTGCCCATCTCTCATGAAGAAGACCCTGTTCCCATAGAGCAAATAGATAGAGATGAAGCAAGCCTTCCTCGCTAAAACCAAGCATTCAATAGGTCTGAGGTTCTGTTTCCAGATAGGGAGCAATGTCTTGGACTTGGTACAGAAAACCTCTAGCCCGTTCTTCGATGCTATTTACATCGGCCAAGTCTAGTTCAGAGTGACGCAGGGCGCTCACAAAACCGTCTAGGAAAAGCCGTAGCTCCGATGGCTGGTAGCCCCGTTGGTACAGCTCCATCAAATTATCAGTGAGGTACTGATAGTAGCGGATAACTCTTGTACTTTCCATAGGACTACCTTAACCCCATCTATCTCTCTATGATCATCCAAGATGTATTTATATGTCAATTTGTTGTTGCGGGAAGTTACGAAATTTTCATCAAATTAAACGTACATAAGGCACCCAAAAGCTATACAGACCGATACTTAAGAGCTAAAAGCCAACAGCTTTGGAAATTAACGTCCTCTTAGCGCACATTAAGTACACATATGCTTAGTGCTTACGTTATTCTTAGCCAAGGTTCTCACGCAGGGAGTGAAGGTGAAATCGCTCAAAAAGTCTTTACGACTGGTCGATGCAGTAGCTCTTGTCATTGGAACCGTGATTGGATCAGGAATTTTTGCCAGTCCCAATCGGGTCATGGTGCAAATGGGGTCGATTGGCCTTTCTTTAAGCGTATGGTTGGTGGCCGGACTGCTTTCTTTGGCTGGGGCCCTATGCTACGCCGAACTGGGAGCAATGCTTCCTAAAGCTGGCGGTGATTATGAATACCTCAAGCAGGGACTGGGAAGAATTTGGGGATTTCTCTTTAGTTGGTCCCAGTTTTTGGTAATGAAAACGGGTTCTATCGCAATCATTGCCTTTATTTGTGGGAAGTATTTATGCACAGCCCTCTTTGGGATTGACCCGACAACGGATTCTGACCCCCGCATCAAGATAGTCGCTATTGGCATCATCATCTTACTGACACTTATCAATTATTTTGGAGTCCGCTGGGGGGCTCTATTGCAAAATGTCTTTACAGCCTTGAAGTTAATTGCACTGGCTGCCATTATTATTTTTGGTCTTATTAATATTAATCAGTTTTTCGTGTATTGGAATCAACCCCTACCTCTGGATGTCTATGCTAAGACCGGAGTGGCCCAGACTGGTATCATATCTGCTTTCGGCCTAGCTATGATCAAAGCGCTTTGGGCCTATGACGGGTGGAATAATCTAAGCTTTGTAGCGGAAGAAACAAAAAATCCAGAACGGGATATTCCTCGTGCTTTGATCTTTGGGGTATTGGGGGTGACGGCTATCTACCTGTTAGTAAACGTTGCCTATCATGCAATTTTACCTCCTGAACAGTTGGCCATAAAGTCTGGGGCCGTAGCTTATACAACGGGACTGAAAATCTTGGGGCCGCTAGGAGGCATCATTCTTGCCTTAGCGGTTGCAGCTTCCACCTTTGGTGCAACCAATGGCTCACTACTGTGCGGTTCCAGAATCTATTTCGCAGCAGCCCGTGATCGTTTGTTTTTTAACAAGCTAGCGGAAGTAGACCCTAAGAGTGGGGTTCCTCGTGTAGCGCTGATCCTTCAATCCGCTTGGGCTTGCCTCCTCCTGATCCCTGGTAACTTTGACACGCTTGTGGATTATTTTGGCTTCGCGGCTTTCATCTTCTATGGATTGTGCGTTTATGGATTGATGCGCCTGCGTACGCTCTATCCAGATTTGCCTCGTGCGTATAAAGTAAAGCCTTATCCCTTAGTCCCACTCGTATTTATGGCAGGCGCTGCTTTCCTGGTGATCAATACTTTTATAGGTGAATTCACCTCTTCGCTCTATTCTCTCGGGTTTATTCTATTAGGACTTCCTGTGTTCTACGTTTTGTTTCGGACTGCGCCTACGCCTGTTGCCGAATCTCAAGAGTAATCTTCAAGAAGACTCGAGCTGACAACATTCAATTGCATTAGTAAACCAATTTCAATAGCTGCAAGAATGAGGTCTACCAGGGCTCTATCTTGTTCTTTGCGCTCAAACATGTAAAAAACCATAACAGCGCGCACTTCACCCCGCTCTAAGACTGGAATCCCCAGTCCTGCTTTGAGCCCCACTTGTCGTGCAATGGGTGCTCTGAGAAAAAGATTCTCTGACATTTCGGAGACATCAGCATCCCACTCTGGTCTTTTTGATGACCAGACGCGTCCTGGCAATCCAATTCCAGAAGCAAAGGTCATTCGCTCACTCAATTTCCGAAATTCTTCTAAGCCACTCGCATTCGAAAAATAGGCGGAACCACATTCCAGTGCTGTTTTGTCTGTATTAACAATCCATGCTTCTGCAACGTTCCATCCTGTAGCAACGCACACGACCTCCAGCACTTCTTTAAGCCTTGGATGAAAATCTTTGGTGGGCCGCTTCTGTGTAGTAACCATAGGAATAGAGAGTTCAGTTAATGCTTAACACCTTACCGCCCACCAATAAATAGAACGTGCTTTTTGCTACAGAATATTTAATCTTCAGAATTCGAATTCAAGACAAAATTGCTTCAGCATCAGCGTCAGCTTTGGCTACCACAGTACTACCCGTTCTAATGGACCCTCCCTGCTGAAAAGAAAATTTGAGCGGTGAGTGGCTAACTTCCCTTGGAGGCAACACAGGGGGATCTTTCTAACTACAAACCATAGAAATCTGGGCCAGAGCCTTCGTAGGTAGGATTAACCCGGAGATTGACACGGGGGCAGACAATTTCACAGGTTCTGCACTGGATACAGTTTTCTAAGGACATGCCATGCACTCTTCCGTTCTCAAAGGCATCAATCCGATGAACTTCTGCAGTGCAGTCAGAAACACAGGGGGTTGTCCGTCCTAGTTTATCGTAGGTGGCAATACATTCCTGACAGGTGCTGGCACTGAATTCATGAATATGGCGGTTATTTTCATGATATTTAGGGGTGGCAAAGAAGACTGCATCAGGGCGGGTATAAAGAATTTCAGGTGCAATCTTGGTATTGACTGCAACGGTCACAGGATTGAATTCTGGATTGATGCTCTCGTGGCAAGAAGTATAGGTGACAGGCTCTTCACTTTTGGTTTTACCCAAAATCAGATTGAGCGCACGAATCGTATCGGTGGTCCGCTGAATCGGTTTACCCATCCCGTATTGGAGGCTGCCTAGCCAGGGATGGCCTTGATCCACTTTGTTCGTGACGGCCGGCAAATACTGTTCCAACAATCGCCGATTTTCTAAGAATGCTTCCCGGAAGTAGCGGCTGGTATGCAGGTCTTGCCCAACAAAGCTTTCTAGTACCTGCTGTTGGTAGTGCTCCATGAGCGCAAAGTTTTGGGTCAAGAAGGTGTCATGAAGTAGATTTGCTGCGATATAGCCTGTTTCCATCGCTCGGTCTACCCCAGAGAGACTGGCCACATCGAGAACGCCAAGGGCATCTCCCAAGAGAAGGGCTCCATCCACAGCAAAACGGGTGGGCAGGCTATAGAAGCCTCCTTCAGGGATAACAGCGGCTCCATATTTGCGGAGCTTGCCGCCCACCAAAAGTTTCTGAATCCAAGGATGGCTCTTATAGTCTTGAAGGCGTTGCTGCGGATTGATGTTCGGATTTTGACTGTCCAAACTGACAATTAAGCCAAGGGACAATCGCTTATGGGCTATGCCATACACAAAACCGCCACTAAACGTTCCATCTAAAATTGGATAGCCGAGGGTATGCCACACCTGGCCTTGATAATCTTCTGGTACCTCCCAAACTTCTTTGACTCCAACCGACCAGAGCTGCGGGTTGGGACGCAGATCAAACTTTGCGACTAGGTCTTTAGAGATAAATCCTTTATCGCCAAAGCAGGTGTAATCGGCATAGACCGCATCATCAAGGAGGTTACCCGATTCACTGGCACGGACCCCAATCACACGGTCCTTATCATACAAAATCTTATGGGCAGCAAAACCGGGGAACAGATCCAACTGGACATGGGGAATTTCTTTGGCTTTGGCCTGCAAAGCATCTGCTAACCAACGAATCACATGGCTCAGACTGAGGATGGCGTGACCGTCTTTTTTAAAACCTTTAGGGACTATCTTTTCAGGCAAATCCCATTTTTTATCAGCGCCTAAAACACTTAAATGGCTATCAGTAACAAAACCTTCCAGAGGAAAGCCATTTTCTTTGTAATCAGGAAATAATCTAGCAATCACATGGGGATTGGAAATGGCCCCACTCACTATATGAGCGCCAAACTGTGGGCCTTTCTCCAAGATAGCGATCGATAGCTTCAAGCCACTGAGCTTGGCTAAGTCTAGTAAGCGATGAGCCAAAATTAGATTGGAGGAACTTCCTCCAATGAGAAGCAAATCATAATGTATGGGTGAGGACATTGGCATCGCCTATCTTGCTAAAGTTGGAAGAATTATTAAAATTTGAGGGCACAAAACCTTGCTTTAATTGCTGAATCATCTCAGGAATAACCTGATACAAATCACCAACAATTCCATAGTGCGCAAACTTAAATATTGGGGCGTTAACATCCCGATTAATGGCAATAATCGTGGCGGATTTATCCATTCCCACCCGATGCTGAATTGCTCCAGAAATACCACAGGCAATGTAAAGTTTAGGACGGACTGTTTTCCCTGTCTGCCCTACTTGGTGGGCATGGGCAATCCAACCGGAATCTACGGCTTTGCGAGAGGAGCCGACGGCGCTATTTTCAAAACAGTTGGCCAATTCATGCATCAAGACAAACCCTTCGGTAGAACCTAGCCCATAGCCACCAGACACAATTACATCGGCTTTGGCAAGTTCTACACTTTCTGAAACCGCTCTCAGAGTGTCTAGCACGACCAGCCCTAGATCTTCTGTACTTAAATTCACTGGGATCTCTTGAACGGTGCCTTGACGTTTTGCATCCCTGGGCAGTGCAACCATCACGCCTGGACGAACCGTTGCCATTTGTGGATTTTTCCAGGGACCAAGAATCCGGGCTTTTAGGGATTCTCCAAAGCTTGGACGGATGGCATAAAGACAGTTTTCGTACAGGCCTACTTTGGTGGGATCCTGAGCACCCGTATGCTCGTAAGAACCAATGTCTAGCTCTGTGCAATCGGCCGTCAATCCGGTCTCAAGATAAGCGGCAATACGGGGAGCTAAATCTCTACCCGTCGTGGTTGAGCCCAACAGGATAATGTGGGGGGGCACTGCCATCGAAGCAATCAGGTCTATGAATACCCGGCGGTAAGGCAAGGTTCGATAGGTCTCTAAAGCTGGGTTGTCGGCTAGGTAAACCATATCGGCCCCTGCGGCAATCAATGCTTCCGGGAGGTGGGCGATGGCGGCACCCATGACCACACAGCTCAGGGAAGCCCCTAATTTATCGGCCAATTGGCGTCCGGCGCCAAGGAGCTCTAGGGCGACGGGTCGGAGTTCGCCAGCGGTTTGTTCCGCAAAGATTAGGACCTGCTTCATGACAAGGGGCACCTTTATTAACGTTGGACGAGCTCTACAAGGGAAATATCCGCTAACAAGTCAGAAACCATAGCTTCTATCGGCTTTCCTTGGAAAACCACGCATTTACCGCCAATTTCTCCTACCTTTTCAGTGGCGGCGACAATGGTAGGTGAACCTTTTAATCCACAGCGGGCAGGGTCTGCCTGGATATCATCCAGAGAAACAGTTTGGATGACCTGATTCCGTTCGACTTCATCCCGCTGGAGTTGGTGGACTCTTTGCACACCCCGCAAGGTTTTATAGGCAAGGCGATGTGCGGAATTGGCAACGGTGACTACGGCAGGAAGAGGACACTGCACTACTTGAGTCCCGGATTCAGTGACCCGACGCGCGATCAGCTTCTCCTCGTGGATTTCAAAAGATTCGCAATAGGTAACCTGGGGAACCTGGAGGCGTTCTGCCAGCTGAGGACCTACTTGAGCGGTATCCCCATCGGTGGTCTGCAAACCACAGAAGACGAGATCAAAATCACCCGCGTAACGTACCGTATTGTAGAGAGCGTAGGCAGTAGCCAAGGTATCTGAAGCCGCTAAACGCCGGTCACATAGATGCACGGCCCGGTCTACTCCGTGGGCAATGGCTTCATAGAGAATTTCAATGGCGGGAGGTGGCCCCATGGTAATAGCCGTAACCGTTGCTCCGTAGAGTCGCTTGGTCTGGAGTGCTGCTTCTAAAGCAAAACAATCAAACGGATTGAGCATTCTTTTTGCTTTGGCCCGGTCGATGGTGCCGTCAGCATTCACCCCAGCCTTAGCGCTTTGATCCGGTACTTGCTTGATTAATACAAAACTATTCATGTAAAAGATTTTTGATAAATTTAGCCCTTCATTAGGATGCTAGGCTGATCCCCTTTAGATAGGCTTTATCTTTAACTTGTTTATAGATTTTCTAGCGCTTAAATCATGGGTAATAGCGATAGATTGAACACCCCTAAAAACTGCTAGGAAACTGAGCGTAGTGTATCCTTCAGCAGTAATGATGAAGGTATATTTTGAAGAATCCAAGGAGCTAATTCCTGACCTGTAATCAGCGACAGAATCACCCCATTACGGAAATGTCCTGTAGCTATCCAAAGATTTTCTAGGGTTGCATGAGGACCGATGACAGGGAGATCATCCCTGGATCTAGGGCGTAGACCTCCCCAACAGGTCAGCACAGGAAATTGGGCGATGGCAGGAACCGCTTTAGTAGTACGAGCCAGTATCCCTAAGGCCCCTTCTACCGTGACGGATTCGTCATAGCCTGCATCTTCAACCGTACTGCCTAGCAAAATACGGCCATCAAGCTTTGGCCCTAAATAGGTATCGCCTGGCGCATAAACCACCTGGGAGAGCCAACCTGGAGGTGTCTGAATGACGATAATTTGCCCCCGCGCCGGGCGAATGGAAGTGGCCAGCGGCGTGAGGCTCCCGGCCCAGCTTCCGGTACAATCCACCACCTGTTCACTATAGAACGTCTTATCGCCTGCCTGGACCCCCACAACTTTCTCCTGCTGGATCAATAACCGATCTACCTGCGTGTTTTCTAGAACATGGACGCCCAGGCTGGCAATCAGCTTGGAAAGGCCCCGGGTATATCGTTTGGCATCTAAACAAGGAACCGGAGGATACAAGAGCGCGTGGTCTATATCGGGATTGAGTTGGGGTACAAGGGCTAAGGCTTCCCGCGAAGAGAGTTTTTCAAGACCTTCCTCTAAAGGTTCATTTGCTGGTTCGTAGGAGATTGAGATTTTTCGAATATGGGGGTCGTAGAGAGGGTCTATGCCCGTTACTTCTTTGATTTGTGCGCAAACTGGGCCAAATAAGTTGAGACTAGCTTCGGCCCAGTTTCGTACGGGGCGTTCGATATGGAATGGGTCCAGGATTCCTGCTGCGGCTCCCGATGCATGACGAGCACAGGTGTCCCGCTCCAAAAGGGTAACCGTTGCTCCTGCCTGAGCCAGATAATAGGCAACGGTACAACCAATGACCCCTCCGCCCAAAACCAAAACGTTCATCGTGCAATTTTCTAGGGTCCACTATCCTAATCCAAAAAAGGACGCTACTGTATCCAGCTCACGGGTCTATGTGAAGATAGTTTAATCATTACCGTCTGCGAATAGCCTATGACCCGCTTATCCGAAAGTTTTTTCTTCACGCTCCGCGAAGAGCCGGCCGAAGCCGTAGCGATTAGCCATCGACTTTTGCTCAGGGCCGGATACATCCGCCCTGTCTTCGGGACGGCTGGATTGTATACCTATGGGCCTTTGTGCTTGAGGATTTTAGAAAAAATTCAAGGAATTGTCCGCGCAGAGATGGATGCCACGGGCGCTCAAGAATGTCTGTTACCTCAGTTGCACCCGGCTGAAATGTGGCAGGAGTCTGGACGGTGGGCTGTCTATACCAGTGATGGCACGATGTTTACCGTTAGCGATGGGGCTCGGGAATATGGCCTTGGTCCTACCCATGAAGAGGCCGTCTGCGATTTTGTGCGAGGTGCGCTTAGTTCCTATCGGCAGTTGCCTTTTCAGCTCTATCAAATCCAGACAAAATTCCGCAATGAAAAAAGGCCCCGTTTTGGTTTAATCCGGGCACGGGAATTCATCATGAAAGATGGCTATTCTTTCCATGATTCTGATGAAAGTTTAGATAAAGCCTACTGGCAGATGCATCAAGCCTATACCCAGATATTTAAGCGTATTGGATTAAATTTTCGGCCCGTAGAAGCAGACTCTGGAGCGATTGGGGGATCAGGTAGCCATGAATTTATGGCTTTAGCGGATATTGGTGAGGATACGATTCTCTACTGTGACCAGGCAGACTATGCGGCCAATGTAGAAAAAGCTTTATCTATTCCTCCTGCCGCCATCATTAACGAAAACCCTGGAGATTTTCAAAAAGTTGCTACGCCAGGCATTAAAACCGTTGAAGAACAAGCCACACTCTTAAAGATTAACCTTACTCAGATTGTTAAAAACGTTCTCTACATGATCACCTTTAGTAAGGGTGGGACTAAGCCTTGTCTCGTTTCCATCCGAGGGGACCGCCAGGTCAATGAAACTAAGCTAAAAAATCATTTGGATGCCCTGGATCTACGGATGGCGACGGATGAAGAGGTATTAGCACTAACCAATCTAAAATCTGGTTATTTGGCTCCCGATGTAGCTATGGAGAAATGTATCCGAAGAGCCGATAAAACCGTAGAATCTCTGGCGTATTTTTCAACCGGAGCTAATGAAAATGGCTATCAAGTGATCAATGCTCAATGGGGTGTTGATTATCCCCTGCCCCCGGTAGTAGACCTCGATACGGCGCAAGAGGGAGATTTTTGTCATCTAGCGACGGATGCTCTGCTGATGAGTGCACGGGGCATTGAACTTGGGCATATTTTCAAACTAGGCACCAAGTACAGTAAGCCTATGAAGGTAGAGTTTTCTGACGAAAAAGGGAAACTTCAAGCTGCAATCATGGGTTGCTATGGTCTTGGGATTTCTCGTGTTCCTGCCGCCGTGATTGAACAGAATGAATGGCATGACGAAGCAGGTCTCATTTGGCCCATAGCGATTGCACCCTATACCGTGATTTTGGTTCCTGCCAACGTGACAGAAGAGACACAGCGAACTTGTGCAGAAAAACTCTATCAAGAACTCACCAGCCAAGGTCTTGAAATCCTGCTGGATGATCGAGATGAGCGAGCTGGTATCAAATTCAAGGATGCAGACTTGATTGGTATCCCCTATCGGATCACCATTGGTCGAGACTTGAAGGATGGCTTGGTGGAAATTAAAAACCGCAAGTCAGGAGAACTTCATAAAATAGCTCCTGATCAAGTGTTTAATTTTTTTCAAAGGGAGCTCTCTGCAACCTGAACTAGATACCCCCCTATTTACTATTGGGTTGAACGGGAAACAGATGCTCCCTTATGAGGGGCAATCTAAAGATATATAGAGGGAATAAGCTCTGTTTCCCACGCAAGTTAAGAAATGCTCTAATAGCTCTGCTGCCAGTATTTGTAGGCAGCGTAGGCCATGGTGACTACACCCGTCACAATAGAAGACTCATCAACCTCAAATTTAGGATGGTGAAGGGGATAGTTCTGTTTATCTTTGTACCCTACGCCTAAGCGAAACATAGAACCGGGGGCATGTTCTAAATACAGAGAAAAATCTTCTGCTCCTAGCGATGGCTCCGTCAAAATTTGGACCCGTTCCTTGCCCCAGGCTTCCTGGGCTGCCGTTTCTAAAAGTTGACTCAGAGCTAAGTTATTTTGGATAGAGGGAACGCCCCGCCCATAGTTCACTTCATAGCGAGCCCCGTAGGAATCGCAAACATTGGCCACGATCTTTTCAATCCATGCGGGTAGCTGATCGCGGGTCTCTGGATGTAAAGTGCGGACGGTGCCCAGGAGTTGCACATAGTCGGCAATGACATTAGACGCTCGTCCGCCCTGAATTTGGCCAATACTCAATA
The DNA here is from genome assembly GCA_049582005.1 of Gloeobacterales cyanobacterium. Lineage (GTDB taxonomy): Bacteria > Cyanobacteriota > Cyanobacteriia > Gloeobacterales > PMM-0068 > Sivonenia. The sequence continues at coordinate 12,431 of JBAUTB010000042.1, forward strand.
CCACTGGTCGCAAAGGATTTTGGGTTCGGCTAATCGCTTGCTGGAGCGTGGTAATTACTTGTGCGGCGATCCAAATGGCATCAATCGCTTCATGGGGACGAGCGCCGTGCCCCGATTCTCCGTGAATAGTAATTTCCAAATCATCCGCAGCAGCGGTCAGGGCACCATAACGGATGCCGATAGAACCGGCAGGGATCGAAGGAAATACATGCAAAGACAGGATAGCTGTAACTTGATCCATCACGCCATCTTCGAGCATCCAACCAGCCCCTTCAGCTACTTCTTCAGCGGGTTGGAACAGAAATCGCACATTACCCGGTAGTTCTTCGGCCACTTGGGCCAGCACAAGCGCAGTCCCTAATCCCACGGTGGTATGCACATCATGACCACAAGCGTGCATAATGTTTGGATTCTGAGAGGCATAATCCAAGCCGGTACGCTCTTGGATAGGGAGGGCATCCATGTCGGTTCGAATGGCGAGTAATCGGCTATCGGTATTCTGTCCCCGCAATTCCCCCACAACGCCAACTTTACCTACCCCTTCTTCTACTGAAAGCCCATGTGCAGAGAGGACTCCAGCCACATAGGCTGCGGTTTGATATTCTTGACCACTTAGTTCTGGATGACTATGGAGATGGCGACGTATATCAATTAAGAGGGGGGCTAGCTTGTGGGCTAGGTGCTTAATATTGCTCAGCATGGATGTATCAATTTATTTATTTGTAATCTTCATGATACGGGGAGTGCCCTATATTCTCATTCCCGCTCGCTAATAGGACAAGCCTTTGCTTCGCTGGGATTTTGGCTAGTGAAATTTAACGAAGAACCGTTCATCATAGAAGTGTGCTCTTTATCTTCAGCGCAGGAAACACCTCCAGACTAATAACCTGACTTCAATAAAATCAGCCATAAATAAAGTTCAAGTGGGGCTGTTCCTGCCCAATGTGTACTCAAGGAGGATTAAACATGAAACATGATTATGAACACGATCACCAGATACATGACATGCTCCATAGAGCTTGCGTTAACGCCTATGCTGACCATGCCCGTGCCCTGGAATCATTAGGAGTGACCGTAGAGGATCTCGACCGAGTCGTCGGGAAACATTACGGACACCACATTACTCACATTACAACGCAGGAACAAGCAGACCAGATTGCTTTGAGCTTCGTCATCCAGGGGGTGGAACAAGATCCATCGCTGTTTGAAGTACCCACCGCCCACTAGCTTGGGATCAAAGAGGTAGGAGCTTTTAGTAACCTTTGGATGCCTTGAGCATGTGATAGGTAATCAGCAGTTGTGAGATAGCCAAGGGGTGACTTTGCAGTATTTCGCCCGTGGTACCCACCAGCTTGCCGATATCAAAGGTCATGCATGTGGCCGCATCATAAGGTCCCTCAGTACAGAGGACTTCTTGCAAATCTCTAACCTGCTCATCGGTGGTATGACCATCAACTTCTAATACATCCACAGGCTTGCCCATGTCGCGGTCAAGCTCCATACGCACCGCTGACTTATGGCGAGCGCCACTGCGGGTGATTACTTCCAAAAAGTCTGGATGGGGAATGGTGGGTCGCAAGACGAGACGCACATTCAACCGTGAGTCTTCTTCCACTTGTTCTGACGGATAGAAACTGACGACAAGGTCAGCCCAGCCGCGTTGAGGGCGAATATATTGCTCGGAATCGGGTTCACGTTTTCTCATCTCAGCCAAGACGGCTTCTTCGGCATAGCCTCTTTTTGCAGTATCCCGTTTGATTTTCCAGCGTGTACGCAAAGACTCAGGTGGCGCTAGGTAAACTTTCACGTCATAGCAATCCCGCATTCCCCGAGTAGAGAAACCCAACAAACCTTCGACAATCACATAGCGCTTAGGCTCAATATATTCAGGTGGGTCAAAAGCGCCTGTCGAGTGATTATAAATCGGTTTCAGGATAGGCTGCCCTGTTCGTAGCAGGGCCAAATGCTGCTGAATAATGTCCAGATAGTTGCAATCGGGATGGAGGGCGGTAATCCCTTTCTCAGCTCGCTGGCGACGATCATAGCGGTGATAATCATCCGTGCAGATAATGGTGACATTCTCTGGACCAAGGATTTGAGCAATACCCCGTGTCAGTGTTGTTTTTCCCGCAGCACTATCGCCCACTATGCCAAGCAAGATCGGATGACCGGACATTACATCTCCTACATTTGAGATCGCTCTGATCTTACAGGGGTGTTGGTCCTTATGGAAAGCGGATGGGATTGCCGTGATTAAGGATCTGAGATTGCAGGGCTTTGAGCAACTTATTGGGTTGGGAGCCCGTGACCAAGCTAGCAGGAACAACATCATGCTGCAGTGCGAAACTAGCGGTGTTTCCAGCGGCTGCACCAATCGCCCACTCGACCGGGTGTACCCGATAGGCCCCATTGGTGATATGACTGGTGGCGATATTCTTACTGCCTGCCAGTAGGTTATCTATTCTCTGAGGGATGAGTGCCCGTAGAGGGATAGGGAACGGGTATCTAGGGAAAAGGGCTTTCTCGGAATCATAGGGCGAAGCTTCAAAAGCTTCATTGACGATGCAACTGTGGTCATCCGTGCGGTACTGTCCAATCCCCACACTATCGAAAAAAAGAGGAGAAGGTCCAGCCTTGAGGGCAGGGAGTCCTGGACCGGAGAGGTCCGTTTCGTAGATCGTAAAACCATTGGGATAGCCACTAAAGGGACGGCCAATAAGACGGCGACCTTCTCGAATATAGGGATAGCGAGACAAACCATGCTCAGTCCCTAAGGGGCTTTGCGCGCCTTTCAGAAAAGCGTAATCCAACAATGTAGGCTTGCGATAGAAGCGGTCTTCCTTCTGAAGCAAGGAATCATGCGTCCCCGCTACCAGCCAGTAATAGTAGCCATAGGCATGAGCTTCAGCGGCAGCTAAAGCGCTGGTGCGCAATCCACCACGCCAATCCCCTTTGCGACTGCGGGTAAGGTTCCATTCAAAAATTTGAGGGGTTTGTTTAGATAATTGCCCTTCTGCTTCCAATTGTTCCTGTGTCAATACGAGATTGGTTGTTGCTGTGGAAAGTCGCCAGTCATTTCCCCAGGTCCAGTTTTGTAAAGACTGGTCTCCGACGCTCAGGGCTTCTCGCCCTTTTCCTTCTATCTTGCCTCGGATGCGACGGTAGCTAAAAATTTCTGGGAAGATGAACTTTCTCTCTCCAAAGCTGTAGTAGCTGCTGTTAAAGGGGGAGTCGTAGTCTGCCGGTTTAACAGGGGTCTGGGGTTGATCCGTTTTTTCAATCACAAAGGAGTAGGTGAAAGCTTGAGTACAGTAGGGGTCTATCCCCTTAGCACTGGCACTCGGTTCCTGAGGGGTCTGAAGATCCGTACCCAGGCGATAGGGAACCCCCGCTAGGGGTAATAGTTCTCCTGTCTCCGTGGCATCAATGATCATCCAGGGAATTTTGCTCTGCTGACGACGGGCGGGGGGCTCTAGACGGACGGTTTGTTTGTTGAATAGGGCTGAGCTCTTTACGTTGTACCAATCTTCGATGAAATGAGAAAGGGGAAGACTGTTCACCCCGTGCTCGGAACTTTTGGGGAGATGGGTTAATCCTTGGACACTGCGAATTAGCCCATCGCGCACCTCCAAATCTTTCACAACGGTATTTTTTAGCAGTACGAGCTTGCCCGATCGTTGATAAGGAGCCAGCATCTCTTCTAAAACCTGTACCCCTGTTTGCGGGGAGAAACATAGTGCACTGACCCAGCATTTTCCAGGATTCTGTTCCCCATAGCGCGCCCGAACGTCTACGCGAAACCGACGATATCCTAAAGGGAATAAGTCCCGTTCTCGTTGTAGAGCTTCCTCATCCAACCCGGAAACTCCTTGCTGACTGACTTGACCACCAATCCAATCGGTGATTTCTGTCATGCAAACTTGCTGGTCTAGTCGGAGCGCATCAAAAGCTGCAGCAACACCCCCTAGCCCTCCACCGACAATCAGGACTTCGCATTCGACTGGCTTTTCTGAAACAGATTGGGCTGAGGCAGGAGCAATAGTGGCGGCTATTATAGCTATATAAATAAACAAAAAGAATTGAATCATAACTTACACTTAGCAACATACGATGAAGTAATACAGAGCATGTAGTGTGGCTTTTTGGAGCCTGATTCAACATAAAGCTTCTGGGATAAAGCATGATGAAAGATGAACTAATGCTCAGTCTATTTCTTGACTTTATATTAGAGCAATCTCTAAGCAAACCTGTTCAGGAGATTGAAGCTTATACAGAGATGATGGCTAATGAGGATGATGAGTTAATGGCAGGATTGTCTACTACAGCTAATTGATTACTTTATTGCTAGCCATTGCTGTTCCTTATTTATTTATGACCATCTCTAAAACATAGCTTCAAACGTAAATTCCCAGAGCCGCTTCCTGGATTCATGGATAAGATCGGGTAAGTGGTACATGGCAATCAACTATGAAACGCATCGTCTTGATTGCAGGGTTTGAATCTTTTAATGCGGGACTGTACCGCGAGTGTGCGCTGCTTGCTCAGAAGCGCTGCCCAGAATTAGATATTCAGGTATTCAGTGATAGGGATATTGCCAGTGACCCAGAGACTGTAGAAGAAGCCCTCCGGGATGCTGAGGTCTTTTTTGTTAGCCTGATTTTCGACTATGATCAAGTGCTTTGGCTCAGAGAGCGGATCGCCTCCATTCCGATTCGCCTAATTTTCGAATCGGCCTTGGAATTGATGAGCATGACCCAACTGGGCGCTTTTGCGATGGGTGAGCAACCTAAAGGCATGCCTGCCCCGATTAAATTTATTCTCGATAAATTCAGCCAAGGGAGGGAGGAAGACCGATTAGCAGGGTATTTGAGCTTCCTGAAAATTGGACCAAAGCTCCTTAAATTCATTCCCGGTAAAAAAGCCCATGACTTGCGGAATTGGCTGGTTATCTACGGATACTGGAATGCGGGCGGGCCAAACAATGTAGCCGCTTTGTTTTGGACGCTGGCCCAAGAGTATTTAGGACTCAGCATAGGGAAAATTCCGGAGCCTGTAACCATTCCGAACATGGGATTGCTGCACCCCGATCACGCTGGCTATTTTGAATCTCCGCAGCGGTATATCCAGTGGTATCACCAAACCAAGCCAGCAACCAAAGACTGGCCAGTAGCGGGAATTTTACTCTATCGCAAACATGTGATTACCGAGCAGCCCTATATTCCTGCATTGATTCACCGTTTTGAACAAGATGGAATTATTCCGTTACCAATTTTTATCAATGGAGTGGAAGGACATGTAGCGGTACGGGATTGGATGACCACCGACCATGAAATCGCTCAATGCAAACAAGGGAATGCCGAGCTTAAATCCCTGTCTCCAGAAGCCGCTAAGGTCCAAGCCATTGTCTCTACGATTGGTTTTCCCTTAGTGGGTGGTCCGGCTGGTTCGATGGAAGCAGGTCGTCAGGTAGAAGTGGCGAAGCGGATTCTCGGTACTAAGAATGTGCCTTATATCGTTTCTGCCCCGCTGTTGATCCAAGATATTTATTCTTGGACACGCCAGGGCATTGGTGGTTTGCAGAGTGTGGTTTTGTATGCCCTGCCAGAACTGGATGGGGCAATTGACCCCGTGCCTTTGGGAGGGCTTGTCGGAGAGAAAATTTATCTCATTCCAGAACGGGCAGCGCGTCTGACGGGACGACTCAAGCACTGGATGTCCCTCCGGCAAAAGCCCCCAGCTGAAAGACGGATTGCCGTGGTGCTCTACGGATTTCCGCCGGGCTATGGCGCTACGGGAACTGCTGCCCTGCTTAATGTCCCCCAATCCCTGGTGAAATTTCTGCAGGCCCTCAAAGAGCAGGGCTATAACGTGGGCGATATTCCTGCGGATGGAGAGGACTTAATTCGTCGGATCAGAGAAGCCGATGAATCTACGGTGCCTTCGAAAGCGGGTGAACCGGATAGAGCCATGGTCAATGCCCGCACTTTGGAGAAATGGCTAGGCTATCTCCGCTCCCACCGCATTGAGAAGTATTGGGGACCGCTGACGGCTTCAGGCATTAAAACCTATGGCGACCAATTTCTTTTGGGGGGTGTGCAGCTTGGCAATGTCTGGATTGGCGTGCAGCCTCCGCTGGGGATTTTAGGGGACCCAATGCGTTTGATGTTTGAGCGCGATCTCACGCCCCATCCTCAGTACGCTGCTTTCTACCAATGGCTACAGCACGGATTCAAGGCCGATGCGGTGGTCCATTTCGGGATGCATGGCACCTTTGAGTGGCTACCCGGTGCTCCTTTGGGCAATACGGGCTACTCTTGGCCCGATATTCTCTTGGGGAATTTGCCGAATCTCTATATCTACGCCGCCAACAATCCATCAGAATCAATCTTGGCGAAACGTCGAGGCTACGGGGTTTTGATTTCCCATAATGTCCCTCCCTATGGACGAGCAGGGCTCTATAAAGAGTTAGTAACGCTTCGAGATTTGATAGCTGAATATCGAGAAGATCCGGAGAAAAATTATGTCCTTAAAGAGGCGATCCTCAAGAAGATTATCGATACTGGATTAGATGCGGATTGCCCGTTTGAAGAGGCTCGACATTTAGGCCTTGACTTCACGCCTGAAAATGCCAAACTCTTTAGCACCCATGCGCTGGATCACTATCTGGTTCAACTCTATGAGTACCTGCAGGTCCTGGAAGAGCGCCTTTTCTCTTCGGGATTACACGTCTTGGGTAAACAGCCCGATGCTGAAGCACTCGCAAGCTATTTGAATGCATACTTTGGAGAAGAATTGCCTGAAAACGTAATGGCAGGCATAGTTGCGGGTATGGATAGTGCGCGTATTCATCAGCAGTTTAAACTCAATGGTAGAACACCCAAACTGGAAGAAGCCCTCCAGATTCGGGACCTCCTCGCTCAAACCACCGATGAATTGACAAATTTACTGAGGGGATTGAACGGGGAGTATATTCTCCCAGCCCCCGGCGGTGACCTGTTGCGCGATGGCCCTGGGGTATTGCCCACAGGCCGGAATATTCATGCCCTAGACCCCTATCGTATGCCTTCTCCTGCTGCCTTTGAACGGGGCCGCGAAGTGGCTCGGAAAATTTTGGCCCAACACCAGCAAGAACGGGGGTCCTATCCTGAAACCGTTGCCGTGATGCTTTGGGGTTTGGATGCCATTAAGACGAAGGGAGAATCTTTGGGAATTCTCTTGGAGCTGGTGGGCGCTGAACCGATCAAAGAAGGTACGGGTCGGATCGTGCGCTATAGCCTAAAACCCTTGTCAGAAATGGACCATCCCCGTATTGATGTGCTGGCGAATTTATCGGGCATTTTCCGGGATAGTTTCGTCAATATCCTTGAACTTTTGGATGATCTATTCCAGCGAGCGGCCGATGCCGATGAACCGGAAGCTCAGAACTATATCCGCAAACATGCCCTCGCCCTCAAAGCTCAAGGCATAGAAAATCCCACAGCCCGTCTATTTTCGAATCCTGCCGGGGACTTCGGATCCCTGGTCAATGACCAAGTAGTGTCTTCTAATTGGGAATCAGGTGAAGACTTAGGCCAGACCTGGCAAGGACGCAATACATTTAGCTATGGCAGAAAAGATAAGGGCCAAGCCCGACCGGAAATTCTAAAAACGCTGCTTCAAACCACAGACCACATTGTCCAGGAAATTGACTCGATAGAATATGGCCTTACCGATATCCAGGAGTACTATGCCAATACGGGTGGGCTCAAACGTGCTGCTGAAAAACAACAAAGTCTCGTCAACGCGCATGACCGCGCACCCATCGCCACGAGCTTTGTCGAGAGCTTTTCCAAGGACACCACTCCACGGAAACTGGATGACCTCTTACGCCTGGAATACCGTTCAAAATTGCTGAATCCTAAGTGGGCTGAAGCGATGGCCAATCAAGGTTCTGGTGGAGCCTTTGAAATCTCCCAACGGATGACAGCGTTGGTCGGCTGGGGTGGAACGGTCGATTTCACGGATCAATGGGTCTATGACCAAGCTTCCCAAACCTATGCCCTCGATCCTGAGATGGCAAAAAAGCTACAGAAGTCCAATCCAGAAGCTTTTCGCAATATTGTCGGCAGAATGTTGGAAGCGCATGGTCGCGGTTTCTGGAAGCCGGATGAGAAATGTTTGGAAAAACTGCAAGAACTTTATGAACAATCCGATGAAATCCTCGAAGGAATTACAGTGGGATAGTCTTTCGGTTTTTTCTATGAATAGACCCCTAGAAATATTTCATAATGGTTAAAGCGATTGCTACCCCAGGACAGTTGAGAATCCCTTCCGCTGTTTCTTCCGTGATTATAAGCAACTTGTGTATACACGGTAGCCCACTTTGGGGGCGGGGGTATTAGAAAGTAAACACTAACCGTAAAGTGGCCACGGTAATAGTGGGATTACCCGCGATGTTATTGGGTTGACTAATGATTTGAATATCGGGCGTCAACGTGATTCGATCATTTACCTTAAGGTTGTAGTACAACTCATAATCTGTTTCTGTCCCGCTGGCTATGTTAGTAGCACGAGGAGGCTGACCTACTGCAATACCAAGCGTGTTACCAGGGGCAAATAAGTCAGGGAAAGAAAAGCCAGCTGACCAGTAGGTGAGGTTGAAATCATTAGTAGGGCCTTGCAAATTACCAGCACCAAGGTTCAGAAAACCGGTCGTAGCAGTTCCGGCACCGTAACGGCCAAAGACACCTATCTGCGGAGTAATCGCCCATTCTGCGTTAACTCCGTAGACATTTGACTTAGTGGGAGTACCAACAAAATTAGTTCCGTTTACCAAGTAAGTGGTTTGTGTGGTGTAAGCACCGTACTGTAGCTTAATCTTAGAGGTCTGAGAAGGACGGACTTCCAATTCAAGAGCTCCGATAGAATTAGATCCTGTCAAACCACCAGTGCCAAAGCCGAAAGAATTACCACCCTGGTTAGCGATGTAAAGACCACGGAAGCTGAAGGCATCAGCAATCTTCCAATCAAACCCTGTACCAGGACCAGCAAAAATGAAGGTGATCAATGGGTTGTTGATCAAGGAACCGTTGGAGAAGTCCACCTCTTCGTTATTAGCAAAGGAGTTGGTATCGATAATCTCGAAGGCGTCGATACGAGGACCGACGAAGACGCGGAAGTTATCTGAGAACAGGGTCGTGGTGTAACGAACCTTGTCGAAGGAAACGTTAGAATTACCGTTTGTTTGCACATTGCCGATAGAAGATTGATCGTAAGCACCATTAGGACCACCTGCATAG
>JBAUTB010000043.1:0-53905 GCA_049582005.1 Gloeobacterales cyanobacterium
TGAGTTGCTGTAATGCTCGGAACGTTTCAAACCCATGCCCTGCGCCTCAGGGTCCCGGCCCAAAAAGACCAAATCAAAGCGGCTATTACGCATATGGATGAGGTTCGTCAATGGGCTTCTCCCCAACGGTTCCCCTCGGAGATCGAGAGGTTAGAAGAAGGAACTGTTTTTTCTTCTTTTACTGGGCCTATAGAAATTAATCAACGGATAGTTCATCTATCTGACGACACGATGGAATTTGTGCTCTGGGGCGCTATCGATGGGTCGTGTCTTTGGCGCTGGGATGATGGTTGGTTTCAGCAGCAAGTTCAGGGCGTCACCTTAGTCCCTTTAGCTTTGGCCCAAACCTTGTTTCTCCATAAGCTCAAAAATTTTCTGGTGGCGAAAAGCTAGAATCTCCTTTGTGCTTTGGCTAAACCCGAAAAGCCTCAAAACGCTGACGGTACTGTTGCCATTGTTGATAGAGGGTCAAACCACCTACATAACCATAACCGAATAAGTAAAGCAGTAGAAAAGGGAGAACCCCGTAGGCGCGGAGTTCCCAGGCCAAACTAGCTGCGTGGAAGGCATACCAGCATAGAAATAATTCACCAAAAGTCACAGGATCGAGGGTGAGGACATAACGTTTATCTTGCCAACGGTCTGAGCGATTACGAATATCAAACTTTGGAGTCCGTCGAAAGGTAGACGTGGGGTTGAATAGCGCAGAAAACACAGCTCTGGTATTGGATAGAGAAATTCCCGTGCCCAATACCGCCAGCAAAACTACCGTGCCCAATTGTTTAATCCAAGAGTTGGGATGCAAATCTCGCTGGGCGGTGGCATATAAAAGAGGTGGCCCGAATGTAGCTGGGACCATAAGAATTCCCCAAACAATGCTTAAGGGGTGATGGGGCACCCATTCCACCTTTAGCAAAGGCCAGGATAAGAGCAGAATTACCACCATCAAAGGATGGACGGCATAGCCTGTCAGATGCAGCAAAGCTTGAATCTTTTGCAGCAGCGGTCTTCGGCTCCAGAGCACAGACCCTGATAATTTACGAGCACATTGAATACTGCCCTTAGCCCAACGACATTGTTGGAGCTTATAGGCATTAATAGCTACGGGCAACTCTGCAGGAGCCACGACTTCATTGACGTACTGTAAACGCCAGCCCTGGAGCTGAACCCGATAGCTGAGGTCCATATCCTCGGCCAAGGTATCACTTTGCCAATTCCCCCCCTCAAGGATGGCTTGTTTGCGCCAAATGCCCGCCGTACCGTTGAAATTCAAGAAATAGTTATTGCGGGAGCGAGCTTGCTGTTCTACATTGAAATGCCCATCAATGCCCAAGGCTTGCAGGCGCGTCAATAGAGAATACTCGGTATTGATATGGCCCCAGCGGGTCTGAACAGCCCCTGTTTTGGGGTCTTGAAAATAAGGCAATGTCTCTTTTAACCAAGGCCTGGCAGGAAGAAAATCTGCATCAAAAATAGCAATGAATTCTCCGCTTGCTTGGCGTGTCCCCTCTGCCAGAGCACCCGCTTTATATCCTTTGCGGTTCTGACGATGAAGATACTGCACCTGAAACCCTTCATCCTTTAGGGTCACCACCATGTCCTGCAGCAAAAACTGGGTTTGATCCGTGGAATCATCCAGGACTTGGATCTGTAGACAGTCTCGGGGATAGTCTAGGGCGGCTACAGACCGTAGCAATCGCTGGGCCACATAGTATTCGTTGTAAATGGGTAACTGAACAGTAACCAGGGGCCATTCTGCCAACGTTGGAGGAATATGGTTTGCGCCCCAATGTCTGCGCCAGACCAACCAATAGGCATTGATGCCATAGCAGAAGAGCCAAAGCGCAGCAAGGTTGTTCACCATCAGGAGAACCAGAATCAAATCATGAGACATAACTAGGGAATTTCCTCTATTTACAGCCTATTTCTCTTCAAGAGCACGTTAAGTGCACCCAGGCTACCCTATTCAAAATAAGCGTGAAGGGCAGGGATGCTACAAAACGAAGTGAAAAAAGTGTCTACCATTTCGATATCCGATAAAAAGGTGCCGCTAGGGCGCATATAATAGGCTTCTGATGGGCGGTTGGCCGAGTGGTTATGGCAGCGGGCTCATAATCCGTCGGGGAAACCCACCGTTGGTTCGAACCCAACACCGCCCAGAAATGCTTAAACGATAGGTGAATGCAGGTTAACCTACGCTACGTTCGACTATATCCGGGGCTGTGGATAGCGCTTCTGTTAAAACCTCATGACCTGACTCCGTAACCAACACATCATCTTCAATGCGGATACCGCGAACGTCTGCAAACGCTCCCAATCGTTCCCAATTGACTACTTTCTGATACTTGGCTCGCCGTGCTGGGTCTTGTAAGAGGGCAGGCACTTGATAAAAGCCCGGTTCAATGGTGACCAGCATTCCAGGACGCAAAGGACGATTTAAACGCAAGTAACTAAGCCCAAAGCGCTCACTTCTGCTCCTGCCCGATTCATAGCCCGCCAAATCTCCCAAGTCCTCCATATCATGGACATCTAAACCCAACAGATGACCCACACCGTGGGGAAAGAACAGGGCATGGGCATCCATCGCCACGAGGTCTTCCGGTTTACCCTGCAGGATCCCCAAATCAACCAAGCCCTCAGCGATGACCTGAGCAGCCAGTAGGTGGAGCTCTTGATACTCCACACCAGGGACGACCTTCGCAATACAGGCATCATGGGCTGCCAATACGACCTCATAGAGAGCCCGTTGGGTAGCAGAAAATTGACCAGACACCGGCCAGGTGCGTGTCACATCAGCAGCCCAGCCTGTGGGAGTCTCAGCCCCCACATCAGCCAATAGTAAATCTCCTGCGTGGATCAGGTGATGGTAGTGGTTGTTGTGCAATACTTCCCCGTGCACTGTGACAATGCTCTGGTAGGAACAGCCCATATCTTCAGCCATGATTACGCGTTCCATGGCCGCACGGATTTCCGACTCACGTTTAGCGGTAGGGGTTGCCGCCATCCCGGCCAAGTGGGCAGTCACCGTCACCTGGGCGGCGAGACGCAATTCTTCTATAGCGCTCTCATCATGGGTAAGCCGGAGCGCAACGATAGCGGACGCTAACTCCAGATCATGGCCTGACGGGGTCTCAGCAACAGTTCGATTCAAGAGTTGGGATTGTTGTTGACGGGTAGATTCAGACTGAACCGCGATAGTCGCCGCATCTCGGATTCGATGGGGGAGATCTGCGAAAGGAAAATCCGCATCGGCCCCCATCGCTTCAGCGAGGTCTTTGCGCTTGGGTGCTTCCCCATGCCACAGCGCTGAACTAGGCGTTCCTTCATCCATGAACAGTTCTAGAGAACCTGCTTCCATTCGGATAGCAGCTTGCTCTAGCGGCAAGCCCGCAAAGTAAAGAAAATGACTACTGGCCCGAAAAGGAAAGGTATTGCTCCGAAAATTGCGGGAGCAACTAGAGCCAGACCAGAGGACCACTGGGTGTTTGAAGAGTTGCGCTAATTTCTGCCGACGCTGCCGGAGACTATCTTGTAGATGCATAGTTCCTTGATTCTAGTATTTCAATTCATCATTCCGATAGCATCTGACCTCTCTCCATAACGCCTCTCTGCGGCTATGTACTACGCTGTAGCCTTCAGAAAAGGAGTGAATTTGGGAAAGCTAAGTACTAAAGGGACTTGGCCCTCATCCTCTAAAGTGAAGAGGCAGACTAGGGGTATATTTATTCTCTTAAGATGCAGGGGCATGATTATGGCCAAAAAGGTTAAAGCTAAAAAAATTGACCTGCTCTACCAAAGGCTTAATGAAGCATTACAGCAAGGTAGCAAGCTCCATATTGAGACGGTGAATGATAGCTACACCGGGACACCTGTTCATCTGGACCCTAAGTTTATTGAAATTGTTATCTTTTCATCCTCCCACGATGACGAAGGGGATGAGTTTCACAAGCGCACCGCCTGGCTTATTCGCCTCTCGCATATCAGTGCCATAGCCTACCCGACCGAAGCTTGGTCCAAGGAAAGACTAGAAGATCTCATCAAAATAGAAAAACAAGAGCGAGATTGAATGGAATAGGCACACTTGGCCCCATACCGTGTCAGGCTTCGCTACTCGAGGGGTACAGGGGGGTCTCAAACAATTCCAATACTCTCTCCAGCGCCAGTTCCATATGAGCTAGATGGGTTCCGCCCTGCAGGAAAGCAATATAAGGATCCCGTAGAGGTCCATCGGCAGAAAGTTCGAGCGTACTCCCTTCGATAAAGGTTCCCCCAGCCATCACCACCGCATCTTCATAGCCCGGAACCACATCCGGCACAGGATCCAGATATGAACCAATCGGGGAGCGCTGTTGGATCGCCCGACAAAAGCGGACCAACTTTTCTGCGCTGCCAAGGTGAATCGCTTGGATAACATCCGTCCGCGGCTCGAAGGGGCCCGGTTTGACCGTGTAGCCCAAATGTTCAAAAATCCAGGCCGCTAAATGAGCGCCCTTCACTGCTTCTGCCACTACTTGGGGGGCTAGGAAAAGCCCTTGAAAGAGAAGACGATTCTGGTCCATGGAAGAGCCGCCTTCAGAGCCAATACCGGGGGCGGTGAGCCGACAGCAAGCCTGTTCCACCAAATCGGCACGGCCTGCCACATAGCCTCCCACTGGTGCAATCGTTCCACCCGGATTCTTAATCAGCGAACCCGCCATCAGATCTACGCCCACCTGGGTTGGTTCTTGGGCTTCTACAAATTCGCCGTAGCAATTATCAACAAAGCACACCACCTGCGGTGTGACCTGCTTAGCAAGGCGAACGATGTCTCCAATCTCTTGGACGGTCAGACTTTTGCGCCAACTATAGCCACAGGAGCGCTGAATAGAGATCATCTTTGTTTGAGGACCAATAGCTGCCGCCAAACCTTCAAAATCTACCGTGCCATCGGATTTCAGATCCAGCTCTCGATAACGAATGCCCCACTCTGCGAGAGACCCCTGCCCCACTCCGCGCAGACCTATCACTTCTTCCAACGTGTCGTAGGGATGTCCAGCTACGGCCAGGAGCTCATCTCCTGGCCGTAGCACGCCAAATAAAGCACAGGCGATGGCATGGGTGCCAGAGACCATCTGCACCCGCACAGCCGCTTTTTCGGCCCCTACTATCTGGGCAAATACCTGGTCTAAGGTATCGCGGCCCAAGTCACTATGACCATAACCACTCACTCCTGCGAAATGCTGAGCCCCTACCCCAAAGACATGATAGCTATCGAGAACCTTGGCTAGATTTTGTTTGGTTTGCCGGTCAATTTGGTCGAAGAGAGGCCGCAGGGCTTCACGGGCTTTAGTGAATAGCACAGATGGATGAGGATAGAGAGAGGAATCTAGGCTACCCCAGCTTGGGACAAGGTCACAAATTATTCTCTCCCAGAGGAAAGCCCCTGTCATAGTGAGGGTTCACTGCAGAAGCAAGCATACCTGTTCAGGAGTGAGCTGACCTTCTAATTCGCGACGATGGTCTTTGATGACTTTCTCGCAACGGAGGACAAAAGCTTGTACCCACTGGCACAATTCATTCAGTTCTTCTCTATTAAAGCGATTCTGGCTGCCTTTAAAGCTAATCTGGGCGGCAAAACTCACTTCAAACTTAGCCAACAGCGGCATATTATCCACCAGCTCATCTCGGCTCGTTTTTAGATAGTTAGCCACCACGACCTTTCCCAAAAAGTTAGCAGAGCACTGCACCAAGCTATTTGCTGCGGAGATCCATTCTTGAATAGAAGCTTCTTGCAATCGGTTCGAGAAGGGAGGAGGCACTGGAGGCGCAACGGGCTGGAGCGTCGCCGTATTTATCCGCAAAGGAGCCCAAGCCAGAATCGTATCTACAGGTTCTGCTCTGAAAACAGTGCGGCAGTCTTCTGCTCGCGCATATACCCGTTCGAGATCCGCCGTGTCATCCACAAAAATTAAGAACGCCAATTTTTGGACCAGCCGAAACCAAAGTACATGGCCTTCACTAAAAGAAAACTCCATGGTCTCTGTTTCCTTGGGGAGCTGTTCCACCAAGGGATTGAATTCTTGCATAAGACTTGCCCAACCAACAACCTCCGGAGGAGGGGTGAATGTCATACGGTAGAGGTGGGGCTCCCGGCCATTAGAGAGCAAAGCCGCTCCTGTTAAACCCGGTATCGCCAGGAGGTTACAGAGAACATCCTGTGTCATAGACTTTCCTTCGTTATTGAGCGTACCTATCATCGTTATACGAACCTACACATCTATTCGTTAGCACCTGAACCAAAAAATTTATTCAGCGTATCAGGCACCTGGGCTAATTCCGGGTCGGAATAACGAGCGTCATTAACCAGTTCGGCAAAGCGGAAATCATTGGCTAACAGCCCGAATTCATGAGTAGCAATACGAGCCTGATGCGCCCAATGGGCATCCAGTTGGATAGCGTAGTGGAGATAGGTAACGGCATCTTCAATATTGCCTGTCAACGCTAGAGCTGAAGCTCGGTAGTACCATGCTTCACTATTGGTCTGGTCTGTATCCAGTACGATATCAAGGTTTTGAATGGCCTCAGCATATTCCTGGCGACACAACAATTGCTTTGCATTGTTTAAATAGGTTTGAATGCCCTGAATATCGGTAGCTGCGCTAGAGGGGATTAACACATTGCTCTCGGCAGGAAGAGATTGTGGATGAACTTGCGGACTGTTCTTACGCTCCAACTCTGCCAAGCGATTCTGCACAGATTCCATTTGGGACAGCACAGATTCCACCTGAAGCACCTTGACCCGGAGGTCTTCCATCATCTTTGGATTGGCCGGATTGGCCGTAGCGGGAGATTGGCTTAGGGTCTTTTCAACATAGGTTTGCCACTGGCTTAGGGTGCGGTTGAGTTGTTCTTCCCACTGTGAAAGAGTACGTTGCAGATCTTGCGCAGAGGTTTTTTGGAGATTCTGAACACGGCTCAGTTCCTTTTGCAAAAAGGCCTCAATCCCAGACTGGCGTTCTCCCAGTTCCTTAATCTCTTGACGCATGAGCCTACTTTCATCGGAACTCCCCATCCGGTTGAGCGCATCTTCTACCAGGGATTGGACTTCAAGACGGCCTGAACTCTGCTGGCGGATTACTCCAGCCAGCTCTTTACTAATTTCTTTTCGGACATCGGTGAGCGTGACCCCCTGTGAACGCTTCTTCTTCAACAAACTCACCAAAAAGCTACAGACTAAAGCCACCAGTCCAATCACAAGCAGCCCCATAGGGCTAAAACCCAAAGCCTTGAACAGGTCGTTAAAGCCGTTAAACCCAGCAGCAGGATTTCCCTTTGCCGAAGCTTGAGCCAAAAGAGCTAAATTCTCTAGAAGAACCATGAAATTGACCGGGCAAGTTTGCGAGAAGACAAAGAGACTATTATCCCTAAGCTTAGACTGCCCTGAATTCAGGTCATAGCTTACTGTCAACGTCAAACTTTATCACTTTATTAAATTTAATATTTCTTGGGCACCTCGTTGGACAACGCCAGCAGTACCGAGCTTTTTGAGCATGTGTGCATAATCTATTCGCATCTGTCGTCTCCGGGGCTGATTGGTCAGCAAATCAAGTCCTTCCCGGGCAATATTTTCAGGATTACTGTCTTCCTGCACATATTCAGGCACAATAGTTCGCATTTCCAGGAGGTTGACCGGGGAGATAAAAGGAATGTTGACCTTCAAAATTTTTCGGGCAATAAAGGCTGTTGCTTCGCTGAGCCGATAGAGAACCAATTGGGGAATATCGAGAATGGCGGTTTCTAAATTTACGGTCCCTGATTTAGAAATCACCAAGTCTGAGGCGGCTAAGACATCATAGTTATTCCCTTGGGTGATCTTGATCTTCAAGCCCTTGGCATCCGCGTCTTGTTGAACGGCTTCTCGGAATCGTTCTGAAGATAGGGGCACCCAGAAATGGACAGCAGGCAGGGTCTCTTGAATCAAGCGAGCCCCTTCAAAAATGGCAGGCATCAGTTGCCGGATTTCTTGGGCGCGAGAACCAGGCATAAGGACCACCACCGGATCTGTGGCAGGGACTGCCATCTCCTGACGGATGACTTCTCTCGACTTAGTAGTTTGGACAATATCGACCAGGGGATTGCCAATCCACAGGACCCGCTTGGCTCCATTGCGTGCATAATAATTCGCTTCTTCTGGAAAAATAGCCAGGATTAAATCGGTAAATCCAACAATATCAGAGGTGTTGGCCGTACCTGCGTTCCAAACCCATTCTTGGGGGCCGATATAGAACACTCCAGGAATAGCAGGATTCAGTTTGCGGATAAATTTACCGATTTGAACATTGGGACCGATGTAGTCGATATACACTACAAGATCCGGGGGATTTTGACGGAGAAATTTTTTGGCTATACGCTGCACTTTCAACGTGGGGAGAATATACGGCAACGCTTCTACATAACCGATCGAACTGATGGCTCCGGTATCAGCAATCAGCTGGGCACCCGCTTGGGCCATGCGCGGCCCGCCTAAAGCCGTGATTTCTAAGGTGGGATCGAGGGCTAACAGCGCTTGGATGAGATAGCTTCCATGCAAATCGCCTGATACCTCTCCTGTGCTGATAAAAATCTTTTTGCCCATAGTTATTCAGGGTCAGTTTTATCCATAGGGTCCTCAGCCTTGCCCAATCGCCATTTTTCAGGACGAATCGGTCCTCTCCGGGTAGAATCCGTCGTGGAGGTTTTCAGAAACTCGTACAGGTGATCGGCCAGAGGATTACTGGTGAACAGCTCTAGTTCCTCTAGGACATGGGCCAAAGGCATACCAGAACGATAAACCAAGCGATAGGCTTTCTTGAGTAAACTCAAACTTTCGGAGCCAACCTGGGCCCGTTTGAGTCCTAACAAATTCAGACCGCGCACCTGCACCGGATTTCCTTCCGCCATGACGAAGGGCGGCACATCCCGCTCTACCCGCGAACAGCCACCAATCATACACAATCGACCAATGTGCACAAATTGGTGTATGCCTGTCATCCCACCGATCGTCGCTTTCGACTCCACCACGATATGACCGGCTAAAGACACCGCATTGGCTACCACTACATGGTCTTCAATCACACAGTTGTGCGCCACATGGACATAGGCCATCAGTAAATTATTATTGCCAAGAACGGTTCTTTCTCCCGCTTTGGTGGCCCGGTTAATCGTCACGTTTTCACGAATGCGGTTGCCATCGCCAATAAACACTTCAGAGGGGTCGCCTCGGTATTTCAGGTCTTGGGGTTCCTGCCCCACAGAAGCATGGGCAAAAAATTCATTGTGTCGGCCAATCCGGGTATAGCCCTGAATGACCACATGGGGACCTAAACGTGTGCCTTCCCCAATCTGGATATCAGCGCCATCGATAACCGCGTGAGGACCTACTTCCACGCCGGCATCCAGTACGGAGTGTTCCCCAATCACAGCATAGGGACCTATCACCGCCGATGGATGAATATGGGCTTTAGGGTGAACCACTGCGGTTGGGTGGATTCTGGGAGCGGCCGGGGTGTAAGCTTGTGAGCCCATTTCAGTCTCAAGAATCTCGGTCTATTATGGCAAAACGTAGGATCCCATCCGCCACTTTTTCGTCATTCACAGAAGCCCATACCTCCAGACGTCCAAAGCGTTGCTTACGGATCTCAAGCAATCTAGCGTGCAAAATAACCATATCCCCCGGGACTACTTGCCTGCGCAACTTAGAGCGTTCTACTCCCGTGAAGAGTGGAAGTTTTTTAGCATGTTCAGGCATTTTGAGGACTAGGAAAGCCCCTACTTGGCCAAGAGCTTCAATCATCAACACCCCAGGGAAAACAGGGTGGCCTGGATAGTGCCCTTGGAAAAAAGGCTCATTCATGGTGACATTTTTCACGCCGACCACGTATTCTCCAGGGACAAACTCAATCACTCGGTCTACAAAAAGAAAGGGATAGCGGTGAGGCAGAACTTCCTGAATATCTAAAACAGAGTAATTTACTTGGGCCACAATGGATTCCTTCAGAGGGGAGACATGCACTTAATTCGGTGCTAGCTTATATTGCCATTATTCTCTCAGTTTTTGGGCCATTCTTCTATGGAGGTCGTGACCCGCTTTATATGCTACGAAATGACCAACCACCGGAAATCCGATCAGAGAAAGGTCTCCTAACAGATCCAAAATCTTATGGCGCACGGGCTCATCTGGCCACTGGGGCGCATTTACCCAGCCTGTTTTACTACATACCAGTGCACAATCCAAACTTCCTCCTTGAATTAAACCTTTCTCTCTGAGTACTTCAATATGCTCTAGAAGGGTGAAGGTTCGAGCTGGGGCAATTTCTTGGGTAAAGGTTTCAGGAGTAACGATCAAACTAAACCATTGAACCCCGATCTCCGGCACGGGGAAATCAATACCATAGGTGATCCGAAAAACGTTATCGGGAAAAGCGGCCACAAATCGGTCCTCTTCCGAAACCATCAACGGAGTTTCAATCTTGATCATTTTTCGGGGTTGCATTTGGGTAACCAGCCCGATTTTTAATAGTGCTTCGGCATAGGGTTTGGCAGAACCATCCAAAATCGGGACCTCCGGACCATCTAGTTCAATCCGGCAGTTATCTACCCCAAAAGCATAAAGCGCTGCTAGGAGATGCTCCACCGTTCGCACGCTCTGGGTACCGGAACGCAATTCTGTGGAAAGTAGGGTTTGATGTCCATATTCCGCTAGAGCAGGAATAAACCCCTGTTCGGGCTGGTCCAGACGGTAGAACTGCTTGCCATATCCTTGCGGAGCCGGGGCAAGGGTAAGCTGACAAGACTTTCCATAGTGCAATCCCGGACCGTCAAAAGTCACAGCTTGGGTCAGGGTTTGTTGTTGAAGCATATGGAAAGGATTATCAGGGATTAGATTCCTCTCTATCAGATTAAGTCGAGCAATAACCGGGAGCAAGCCAGCGTTCAATATTACCAATAGCCAGCTTAAAACTTCTGACCCAGGCCAAAGTTGACTTGACTAGGCAGATTGACACTGTTAAAGCCAAAGTCAATCCGGAGAGGACCCAGCGGCGATTGGATACGCAGACCTAGTCCATAGCCCAAACCACTACCCGGTTTGCCCCGCACAATCGCAGGGGCTCCCAGGACTGCAGCAGCACTGTTCAGATCAGTACCATAGTCCACAAAAGCCACACCCCCTACAGGGTCAAACACAGGGAAACGCAACTCTGTAGTGCCAATAAAAAAGGAACGCCCCGTGCCTAAAGCGCCTTCAGAAAAGCCCCGCACAGAGTTACTACCACCCAAGGTAAAGGCATCATAGGGAGGAAAATTTCCCAATAGGGTGCCAAGAGTGCCATTAAAGGCGAGGACCTGCTTATTTGGGCCAAAATTCAAGAAATTGCCCAAGAAATTGCCTGAGATAAACTTACTATAGGTAGTAGCCAAGCGGGTAAAGTTAGAGGGTGGTCCCCCATTGTTGAAAAGGGGAAGTGCTTGTTCAGCCGACAAGTTAAAAAATGAACCTTGCTTCGTATTGGTGGGGTTATCCCGCAGGTCATTGGTGATAGAACCGCTTATGCTAGAGATATAATCAGTAGGATTAGGGCAGTTTTGTTGTGGGTTGCTACAAGCCAGGGTGAGAGGGTCTCCCTTTTGGTCCACTGTCTGAGGGATCCCGTTGTAATCGCGGATCTGCACACGTTCAAGTCTGGTACCCACAGAGCCCCGCCATGAACTTCCAAATTCCCTCAGCGGTCGAGCTAAAGCTGCTCTAAACCCCAAAGTATTCTGACGAGGAAGATTACCATTCGGCAGCACCACCCCATCATCAAAGATGTAGCTTTGCCCAACACTGTTAAAAAGATTGACATTCAAGGCTGTGTGACTGGGGTCACTATTCAGCCAAGGATCGGTGTAGTTAAGGTTAGCCTGGATTTGTTGGACCCCCGCTTGCAGGTCTAAGCTTGCTTTTTGGTTATTTCCCCCAAGATTCTGCTCTTGGAGACTGCCGGTTATAAACACCCCGTTCGCAGAATCGACCCCAGCCCCTGCCGCCAAAGAACCCGTATTTTTTTCCTTAACCTTAACTCCGACCACTACCTTTTTGGGGTCTTTCCCAGGATTGAGTTCTAGACTTGCATCTTCAAACAAATTCATGGCAAAAAGCTTTTGTAAATCTTTCTGCACTTTATCCCGGTTGAATACTTGACCGGGCTTGAGGTCCATCTCCCTGGTAATGATGAAATCGCGGGTGCGCGTATTGTTCTTGACAACAATATCTTCTACAACCCCTTCCGTGAGGGTTAGGGTGACCTTACCATCGGGGCTAGATTGCACATCGGTGACCTTAGCCAGCACATAACCTTTCTGGGCATACCACTCTTCCACCTCCTTAATGGACTTCTGTAGCTGTCCGTAGTTGATGGTCTTCCCCTTTTGTTCGGCAAAAAATTGATTGAATTCTGCCTCTGGCAGCACGGTACGCCCTTCGGCCACCACTTCGGTCAAAGCAGGATTGGGAGCGACATCAAAAGTCACGCGAACACCGAGCGGGGTATCCTCTGGCGTTGCTTTTACCGTTGAGAAATAGCCCGTAGAGAAAACAGCATTGATATCTTCTTGGAGTTGAGTGCGGGTGGTTGTTTCCCCTGCCTTGGTTTTAATGACTTTATAGACTTCTTGCTCTAGCTCTGGCAATTCTTTGCCGCCCGCAGCATTATTCACCACGCGAACTTCTGCCACTAAGACCTGAGGCTCGGCAGGTTTGGCAGCCGTATCCGGTTCAGGGGCAGGAGGTCTATCTTGGGGAGCCGCTGCCGGAGTGGTAGCGTCTGGCGCTTTTTGATCTGTAGCAAGTCCGGGTGCAAGTGGTTTTTTATCCTGGGGAACCGCCGGTGGAGTGGTAACGCTTGGGGCTTCTTGATCTGTAGAAGCTCCGGGTGCAGCGGGTTTATCTGGTTTAGCTTGAGGGGAAGGTTGAGCAGGAGGTGCTGTTAAGGGAGCATCCTGAGCCCAGACAGTCTGACCCACAAGGGCAAATGTAAGACTTCCTGCAAGATAAAGAGCTGACCAGCGGAATTTCATCAGAACGGAGCCATGGTTTTTGGGAATTATACCATTCAGTTAAGCCAAAATAGCCAGGAAGGGTGAATCACAGAGCATTCCAGGTTTCCATATTCAAAATTAGCCAGAAACTAGGCTTGGGTAACTCCTTCTACCACTTCCTCAACCAGAGGCTTCAATTCGCCACGGGAATGCATTTCAAGGACAATGTCACATCCACCAATAAACTCACCCCCCACATAGACTTGAGGAATGGTGGGCCAGTTAGAAAACTCTTTAATTCCTTGACGGAGCTCTGGGTCTTCCAGGATATTGATGGTCTCAAAAGGATAGCCCAAGGAAGCGAAAGCTTGGATGGTCGCTGCAGAAAATCCACACTGGGGCATGCTGGGGGTACCTTTCATGAAAATCAAAATTTTGTTGTCATCAACCAGAGATTGAATTTTTTGCTGGAGTTCAGGGGTCATGATCTTCTTCCGTAGCGTTCGTAAGTTGTTGCCTTTGTATTTTAGCTCCAGAACTCCGGGGGAATGGAGTATGCATAAACCCAATTTTTTGATACCCTAGTTAAGCTTCGATATAGTCAAAATTTCCTATGCGTATTCGCCAGCAAGAACTGAATCAACGTCGCCAACGCAAGCAGAAAATCGCTAAGCTGCGCGCCAAGTATGAAGCTGCTACCACTCAAGCTGAGAAGCAGCATCTTGTAGAAAAATTGCGGCAGGTTTCTTTCTACGCCTCTATGGATAAAACGGCTACGCTTGCAGCTCAACCGAAAGTGGCAGTCACCACTAGAGCAACCACCACGGCAACTGCCGCGACCAAGCCGCCACGCCGGATTATCCGTACCGACCATAACTAAGCATTAAGTTTTCAGCTTAAACCTGGGCTCTTTAGTCCCTAAACTTTTGTGGCAAAGCGCTCGGGATTTTTTAGTGCTTTCTAAAATGAAGGTA
Source organism: Gloeobacterales cyanobacterium (assembly GCA_049582005.1). Lineage (GTDB taxonomy): Bacteria > Cyanobacteriota > Cyanobacteriia > Gloeobacterales > PMM-0068 > Sivonenia. Next base: position 14,010 of record JBAUTB010000043.1, read on the forward strand.
GCGAGTACGTGGGGTGTCCTCATGCGTCCTCTATCTTCTCCTTCCTATCTCCAGTCTCTGATTCTCTGGTTGTGGTTTACCGTAGTCCTGCTTCTACTCTGGGTTCTCTTTTCCACCAACCCAGTCGTGTAGGCAAGGGGTATAGGCTCATGTTCCAACGACCTGGGTTCCATTAGCAATCAGGTAATGCACCACTGACGATGCGCTGTCTTAGTTGTCCAGTCTGTTAGTGGAATTGGCTAAATCAGTTCCTCTGCAAGAGGCATCTTAAGGAGCCAGGACAGCGTTGAGGGGCACCCATTGCTTCAGGCAGTACTATAGATAAACTACAAGATTTCTTAAATTCATGACCCAAGATAAAAATTCCAAAGGGTTTGGCACTCCGATAGCAACGCCTACACCCCGTCCCAAGAAAAGAAGACCGGTGATGCCTCGGCTTTCCGAAGAAGATTACAAAGCGAAAAAACAACTAGAAGAATCGGACGGACCTATTTTTGAAATCTTTGCCCGACCTCAAGGCTCCTCGGTGGACTGGAAAACTTTAGGAAAAGTAGGATCCAAAACAAGCATTGGCGTGAATAAAGCCATATTTGACATGGAAGAGAAGCTTTACCAGAACGCCCTTTTTCTAGACAAGGCATGGAAAAAAGAAAAGCCTCCTATGGAATACAGCTTCCGCAATGTAGAGTTTCCAGATGATCCGCTCACCCCTGCGGTTCGCCCCCTTAAGATGCCCTCTTTCATCGAAAAACTCAAAGACTTTCTGGGAACTAAAAAGTCTAAGTAAATTACCGTTTCGTAAATCTTTTTTACGTTCCTGCAACAATATACGAACAGGCGTGTTACTTTTACATCGCAATCAGGAGTATTCCCTTGTCATCAGCAGAGCAAAACGGAAGATCTTCGCATGATCAAACGAATGATCAGATGAGTGGTTACATCGCTGATCTTCAGGTACATATGGCCCTCCAAGCCCGGAATCTTCTCCCCCGACTAGACATGCAAAGTAAGCCGGGTCCTGCTCACCAAGCGCAGGCTGACGTAGAGCGCTACTTTTCCAGAAACGAACTGCGTTAAGTAGTTGGCTTAGGATCCCGCGCAAATGAGGGTGAAGTAGCAAAAGCGTGGAATATACGCTCATTTATTGTTGTTAAAACCTATAGAGAAACCTGCTTCTGTAAATCGGGAGCGCTAGGCTAGAGTAGTCTCCGTATTGGAAGCCCTATGCAACGGAAGGTGCAGATTATTGCAAGCCCGGAACGTCAGTACATTATTTACGATGATGACCGGACCTACGACCTCGCCGATAATGGCATCGTCTTTGAAGGCAAGATTGAGGTGTTGCTGGAAGCAGACTATTCCAAAGTCTATCAAGTAACCTGTGAGGGGCTACATCCAGGCGTGTTTAACGCCCTATGGCTACGTTTGGTGGAACACCTCACCGTGATTCGGCACTTCTTACCCCCTACGCCCTCCCCGATAGACATCGAAAAGTTATTTGATATCCCCAAAAGATGAAGCTTTTAGTCCGGGATGTACCCCACGAAGTACAGTTCCAAAAAAGCAACCCCCAACAACCTGTTCTGGTGCATATCCACGGCTGGGGAGGTTCCAAGCGCTATTGGAAAGGAACCGTAGAGCATTTTCAAAAAGATCTTTCTACCCTTACCTATGACCTGCGCGGGTTTGGTCAATCGCAAGCTCCCGATTTAGGTACGTCCTTTGACTTAAAGACCTATGCAGAGGATTTGAAAGAGATCTTAGACCAGTTAGAAATTGAAAAAATATATTTGAATAGCCATTCCACCGGGGCTTCCATTGGGCTTCTTTTTGCGAACCGCTATCCCGAAAGAGTGGAGAAACTAATTCTCACCTGCTCTGGTGCCTATGACTATAACAAAGTCGCTTTTGAGCTATTTTATTTCTTCAGCCGTATTGTCGTTGGCTTTAGACCCTCCTGGTTGGTAAACGTCCCCCTCGCTCCCTTCCTATTCCAACAGCGATTTGTCCATAAATCCCTGCCAGAACCATTTCCTACGGAATTCTTGGAAGATTACATCCTTTGTAACCAAGAGGCTGCCATGGGCACACTCTATAGCTCTGTAAGCAAATATGCAGCCGAAGAGTTACCGAAAGAATTCGCCCAGCTCAAGATACCAACCTTGCTATTTGCCGGAGCTTATGACCAGATTATTCCAGAAAAATTGGCGAGAAAAGCATTAGCCGCCAATCCGAATATGACCTTTGCCCTCATGAAACAGAGTGGTCATTTCCCGATGTTGGAAGAGCCCCAAACTTATTACGCACACATCCGAGACTTCCTAAAACTTTAGATTTAAAGTGTAGATTATGTATCTTTCCTAACATCCCAAAAAAGATTTTTGTGAGTTTTGATCATCACTGGTTTGCTATGGCACACTGCTAACTATGCTCTTCAACTACGGATGCAGATTATGCTAAACGTTTTGGCTTGTCCCATAACCCAAGCTTTGAATTCTACGAATGCCTTGAACAACGTAGGCCCTAACAATGGTGGATTCATGAGCTGGCTGAATAATCCTTCAGGCATGGCGAGTACTGCACTCATTATCGGCAGTCTGTTAGCGACCTTCTGGCTTATGCAGAAGCAAGCTATCCCTCCAGCAACAGGGGCTGAGGTAAATCTGGAAGAGTTCTCCGTGAATACAGCCCCTCAAGAGGCCAAGACGAGAGAGCTCGTAGAAACTAAATAGGTTTAGCTCTTGTTTCTTATAGCGTCCTGCTTGTTACTTCGAGCGGGACGGTTTACTTTTTGAGGAAGTAGCAGGTTGTTTGTGCGCCTCACTAAAGTGGTAACCAATCAACTTATAGATGAGACGGGCCACCAGAGCATCGCACTGCTCCTGTCCAGCCATCGGCATCAATTCCAAGAAATCGGCCGCTACTAAATTTCGGGCTTCACAGAGGTGCCGCAAGAGGCGAAGCATGGGATACCAGGTTATTCCACCAGGAACAGGAGCATCGATAGCAGGGAACATACTTGGGTCTAGCCCATGCAAATCGACAGCCAGAAAGACAGGAGCGCCTTTGGGGATAGCCTCAACAACTTGGCTCATATCCCAAGCCTTAGCAGCATCTTTAGCGGGACAATAATCCACAAAGTCTTTAGCCCAGAACACGGTATTGCCACACTCCGCAGGGGAAGACAACCATTGAGATTCATCCACACTCAGGGCACGGATACCTACCTGCACGAGGGGAATACCCAAGGCATGGACTCGGGCCATGACAGACCTGGAAGCATAGGGGTCCTCGCCGAGGACAAGGTCTAAACGGGCATCTATATGAACTACGCATAGCTTTGGATGCTGTTTCCAGGTGGCCCGAATAGCACCAATGCTCAACGCCTGTTCTCCCCCAATCAGAATAGGAAACTTACCCATCTTGAGCACTTGGGCTGTAGCCTGTTCAGTCCGACCAAACGGCGGCTCATCCCAAAAGTCTGGGAACGTCGCAATACCTACACGATAGGGTTCATAGCCCAATTCTTCATCAAACAGGTCCAGGGTTCGGCTGGCCGCCAGCACAGCCCGAGGCCCCTGGCTAACAGCTTGATTCGGGACCGCCTGGTAAGGCACAGGAATGATGACCACTTGAGCGTTCTCCAGGTCACGATACTGCGGTTCAAATCCACCAAATGCGGGTATAGTCACAAAAAGCCTCATTAATTAGGCCTACTTTGGCATTTTCTAGGGGTATAGAAAATACGCTCTTAGCCCATTCATTAATTGTTATATACTTTTCCCTACGCTACATTCTCAAGTTCGGTTTAGACTGATTTTCTTAATGAAGACAGTCCTCGGTCTCTTATGAAAATTTAGATGTGTATTTTATTGAAGCCCTATGGCCTGAACTATGCAAATCAGGGTAAGCTCACAAATTTTCAGGGCTTATGAACATTTTCCGAGTCATCAGAAAATGTTCATAGTGGACACTTACATGCTAATTATGATAAAGCCTTTATCTATCGTAAATATGTAGTTTAATTATCGCAAAGTAGAGACACGGAATGGACAAGTTAAGGTATGCTTAAATCGCGTTTAATCAAATTGCTCGTTTGATATTTTTGTTTAGTTAGCCTATTGGCCATTACAATGAACTACTGAGGAGTCAGCAGGACAGTGAGTTACACAACAGAATCAACAGAATCCGTCAAAATATATGAAGCCCTTTCAAAATTCAGATTTGAAGGTATTAATAGTCCTTTTCTTTCTCAAGTTTTAAGCACTTGGCATGAGACATTCTCTGCCGAATGGATACCTTTAGCGGTAGTCCAAGCTGCTTATCAAGGCCGATATAAAGTTGCCTCCGTTGAGCAAATTTTAAGATTTTGGAAGCGTAGGGGCGAACCTCGCTGTAATTTTGACCGTGAATTCAAGCGCATGATTCTTGGCCTGGATTGGGAGCCTCTAGTTAAACCTGTAGCCCCCATCTCACCCACTCCTTCGGCAAAACCGAGTTCAGCAGAATTCAAAGACGCCAGAGCATTCTACATAGCCCCCAGTTTCTCGATGGACTTACATCCAGAAGTTCAAGAAGTTTTGCAAGCCCAAATGTCCTCCAACTACACCTTAGGAGAAATACGGGAAGAGGACCCCTATGGTCCTGTTCTTGCCCGGCTTCGGGGATTATCCCGAATGGTTCATTCTTAGTTTTAAGGCCTTGCGGCTTTCTTCGCGGTCATCGAAGGGATATTTGGTAGTGCCGAGGATTTGATAATCTTCATGTCCCTTCCCGGCAATGACTACGCCATCCCCTGGTTTAGCTTGGAGAATAGCCTCTTCTATGGCGAGACGACGGTCCACCTGGACGAGCACCGGCTTTGAGGTGGAGATCCCCGTCATCACGTCAGCCAAAATCCTTTCCGGATCTTCAGTTCGAGGGTTGTCGGAAGTAACCACCAAAACATCGGCCAATTCAGCGGTTATAGCGCCCATCTTTGGGCGTTTGGTTCTATCCCGGTCTCCACCACAGCCGAAGATACAAATCAAGCGACCAGGAATAAAGGGTCGTGCTGCTTCCAGGAGGCTCTTCAAGCCATCTGGGGTGTGGGCATAGTCTACGAGCACGGTAATGTCATCCTCAAGACTTGTGACCCGCTCCATCCGTCCAGGCACTCCAGGAAAGCTGGGTAACCCCTGGATAATCTGTTCCAGGTCTAGCCCCAGGGCTAAAGCGCCCCCTACCGCCCCCAGAAGGTTATAGAGATTAAACTGACCGACTAGGGGAGTCTGAAATTTGCCCGTGCCGTTGAGCGTGACCAGGGTTCCCTGAATGCCTTGAGGCGCGAAGGTCAAATCTCGGGCATAGATGTCCGCTTCCGGGGTGATGCCATAGGAAGTATGGGTAGCCTCTTGCAAAAGGCGCATCCCATAAGGATCATCACGGTTAATAATCCCCTGTCCTTTGAGGTATTCTGGGCTGAATAACAACGCTTTGGCCTGGAAGTAATCTTCCATTGTCGGATGGTAGTCCAGATGGTCTTGGGTAAGGTTCGTAAAAATAGCGGTTTGGAAGGTAAGAGGATAGACCCGCTTTTGGGCCAGGGCATGGGAACTTACTTCCATAACGCCATGGGTGCAACCAGCTTCCACTGCTTGGGCTAAAGTCTTCTGAATATCGACTGAAAAAGGAGTTGTATGTTGAGCCACCTGACTAAATCCAGGCCAGCGGGCTACCAAGGTACCGAGGAGGGCTGTTTGATGTCCACTCCTATGGAGCACATGCTCCAGAAGATAGGTGGTGGTTGTTTTGCCATTGGTTCCGGTTACTCCGGCTAAGGCCAATTTCTGGGCAGGAAAATCATAGAAAGCACTGGCAAGACGTCCACAGAGGGCGGAGATATCCGAGTCATGGACCGTCGGTACCGAGCTTTCTGCCTGGATCGCTTCACTGAGTACCAACGCCTTAGCACCCTGAGCGACGGCTTGGGACCAAAATTCACCACCATCCACCTTCGTTCCCGGTAAACCAATGAATAAATCTCCAGGTTTGACCGACCGAGAATCGGTCGTCAACCCCAAAATCTCTTCATCCATCACCCGATCCGCAACTTGATCTAAACCCGCTTTAAGAAGTAGTTCCTTCAGACGCATCCTTCATCCTCACAAGCAATCGTTGCAACTGTTGTATCTGAATGTGGGGCGATTGTGGTGGAAGAATTTTATCCCCGATCTGAACTACCGGAATAGTGTACTGATATCGCTCAAACCACTCAGCATTAGTCAATATATCCCTTATTTCTAGCTCAAACGGCCAGAAGTTCTGAATAGCAGTCAATTTCTCTTCCATACCTTCACAAAGGTGACAGCCTGGTTTGCTGTAGAGAATAACGTTCATGTGCCTCCCATTCCCTTCAAATAACCCGTTAGACTTCTTATGCTAAGCCGCTTGAGAAATCCTATGGCATCTAGGTTTGAGTATGGCACTATTTCCAGTCCTAAAGACAGTCAGACGTTCAGGCGCGATTATCGCGCCTTTCCCTAACGCGCTAATAGGGACTAACTTGTTTTGCTCTTTTCGGGGTAGGAATTAGTAAGGCGATGATCATGCCTAAGATAAAGCCGCCGATGTTTTGGGCCAAGGGCAGTACATCATTCGTGCGAGTGACGACAGGACCAATGCCGAAAGAGACAAAAAGAATTGCCCATAGAGGCGCAGAGATCAAAAATCCTTTCCAGTTGAAGTGCTCATCTTTACTGCGGGGATGGCTGGCAAAACCGGCTACCAAACCGCCAATCAGGGAAAGGACAAAGGTGAATAGTTGATGGTCTTGGGTCAAGCCGGGAACCGAGGGCCTACCCCCTTGCCGTAAGGATTCGTCAATCGCATTAACCGTTTCCACCATGGCCTGAGAGCGACCATGTTCGGCCACATAGAACTTGTTCCCATAACGCGCTTGTAGTTCACGCCAGAAAACTCTGGGTAGCGTTGTCCGGTAGTCATCCCCGACATTGAAGTTCAAAGGATTGTCTTCACGGGTATTCATGACCACAAGGATAGAGCGGTCATCTAAGCCCCAATAGGGTTTCACAGTCCGACCGGGGGTTTGGTCTTTCAAAGTATCGGGATCCCTACCAGAACGATATTTAAGGTTAATTGTCAGCACCCGGACTTTCCAGTGCAGGTCTTTTTCTAGTTTGGTAATGGTTTTGGTCAGTTGCTGCTCATCTTTCGCCGTGAGCGTATCCGTGAGGTCTACTACAGGGCGAACTGGCTGGGGCAGTTGAATTTCTGCATGGACGGGAGCAGCGAAGAGCAGGGCCAGTAGGACTATAAAGTTGCGTAAAGAAGACATTATAAGAGGAGTATCAAGATGTTAAGAATAGTAACATATTCTCTAACAAAGGGATAAGAAGGGAATTTCACCGCAGCCTGAAACCTCTCTCTGCGTGCCGTAAGGTTTGAAGAACGAGGTTTCAGACTTTAGCTTTCTGCATCTGCTCTACAAATTCCGCAAACAGGTAATCAGCATCATGGGGACCAGGAGAAGCTTCAGGGTGATATTGAACAGAAAAGACAGGCAGGTTACGGTGCCGCAATCCTTCTACCGTTTTATCGTTTAGATTTAAGTGGGTGATTTCCACCTCCATGTTTTGAAAGGAGTCAGAATCGACCACAAATCCATGATTTTGACTGGTAATTTCCACCTTGGAATTGAACGATGCAGGCTGATTGAGACCGCGATGACCGAACTTGAGTTTATGGGTTTTACCGCCCAGGGCTAGACCGAGGATTTGATGGCCCAAACAGATGCCAAAAACAGGTTTGCCCAGATCCAAGAGCTGTTTCACGGTCTCGATACCATAGGTCACTGCGGCGGGGTCTCCAGGACCATTGGAGAGGAAAATACCATCGGGCTGGTGACTCAGAATTTCTTCGAGGGTGCTCGTAGCAGGCAGCACCACCACTTCGCAGCCATAGGAAACCAAACGACGTAAGATATTCCACTTAATCCCAAAATCAAGCGCTACGACTTTCAACGCGCTCGCCGTTTCTGCTTCTTTGGCTCGGAACTCCCATTGACTATCACCTTGGTCTTGCCAGGTATAGGGTTTAGCCGTCGTCACCTCAGGCACTAAGTCTCGTCCCTTCATGGAAGGGGCCGTTTTGGCCCGGGCGAGCAGGGCGTGGGGGTCCAGGATTTCTGTAGAAATTGCTCCATTCATCGCCCCTTGGGTGCGCAGATGACGGGTCAGCGCTCTCGTATCCACGCCTGCGATGCCAACAATGCCCTCTTGCCGCAAATATTCTGTCAGAGAAAGGGTAGCGCGCCAATTAGAAGGCCGTTGGGCAATATTGCGGGTGACAATTCCCCGGACTTGGAGTTTGTTGGATTCCACATCCTCTGGATTAATACCTGTATTTCCTAATTCTGGATAGGTAAACGTCACGATTTGACCACAGTAGCTGGGGTCTGTGAGCACTTCTTGATAGCCCGTCATGCCCGTGTTAAAAACCAGCTCGCCTGTGGCCGTCCCCAGAGCACCAAAGGAAAACCCACGGAACGTTGTACCGTCCTCAAGGACTAGAAGAGCAGGCAGCTTAGATGACATGAGAAATTACAGTTAAGTAGAAGAAAGGCCCAAGTGATTATCGCATTTTCACGGCCCACCCAACAAAGACGAAAGAAGGACGACGCAATGGGTAGGGACCAGAGTAAACTACAAAATAACGACTGCCAGCAACACCATGAGCTTTTGGAAAAAGTTTTTCCCCAGCGTAGAAGATGAAAACCTGTCTGAAGATACTGGCAGCATTTTTTTCTCCACGGACCGAGAGATCGACCTTTACGAATTAGAAGAGCTGTGTGACGCCGTTGGTTGGTCACGCAGACCAATCAAAAAGGTCAAAAAAGCGGTTGAACATAGCTTCTGTGTGGTGTCGATGTATCATACCCGCAATGACTTTAAGCGCTTGATTGGTTTTGCCCGTGCTACTTCTGATCATGCTTTCAATGCCACCCTCTGGGACGTGGTGGTCCATCCCGATTATCAAAGCAAAGGCTTAGGCAAGAAACTGGTAGACCGCGTAATCGTGGAATTGCGTAGCGCAGACATCAGCAATGTCACCCTCTTCGCCGACCCCCAGGTCGTAGATTTCTATCGCCGTCTTGGCTTTGTACAAGACCCAGAAGGAATCAAAGGGATGTTTTGGTATCCTGATTGACAGGCCTTGTCCGTCGTCTCAGAGCGGTAATCTTCGACTTCAATACCAGTCATGTTAAATGTTAGGCAGTACAATTCTTACATTGGCCTCCTATCAGTCTCCAAAAGTTTGTGCAAACTATAGGTTCTCGGGGTAATTTTCAGTGCGTAGATTCCCAGACGCTAAGATGAGTCCATACTTACAGCCTCAGGGACAATGACACAACAAATCAGCGGGCGCAATCAGCTTCCTGGGAGAATCATTGAAATTCGCTATGGTGACATTCTGGCAGAGGTAAGTGCGCAAGTGGGGGAACTTGTGGTCGATGCCGTGATCACGCGTCGCTCAGCAGAGAATCTAAAACTGAAAGTCGGCGACCCGATTACCATGCTCATCAAGGCTACGGAAGTGATGGTGATAAAAGATGTACCGGAGACGCCCTAAAACGGTATCTCTTACCAACTAAACCGCAGATTTTGACCAATCTCCCCTTCGCGAGCGAGCACCGTTGCAGCCGTACCGATAGTGGTGACACCTCCTTGATCAAGGCACACAACCGTATCCGCTAGTTGCAAGACTTCCGCACGCGTATGGGTAACCATAATAATAGAAACATCCAGTTGAATTTGCAGAGACTTTAGGTCATCGCACAATTGCTTGCGCAGGTCAGCTTCAAGGGCACTAAACGGTTCATCCAACAATAGGAGCTGCGGACGGGGAGCCAATGCCCTAGCCAGAGCTACCCGCTGCTGCTGACCGCCGGACAATTCAGAAGGTAGGCGATGAGCCAGCTTTTCTAAGTGCAGCAAAGCGAGCAACTCCTCCAGCCGTTTACGCTGGAAGTCTGGACGTTCATGATCGATGCCAAAGCAGATATTGCGTTTGACACTGAGATGGGGAAACAGAGCATAGTTCTGGAACACATAGCCAATCCGACGGGCCTGGACCGGAACGTGCAGGCCGTACAGACTATCAAAAAAGGCTGTTTCGCCCAGAGCAATGTAACCCTGATCTGGTTTGAGCAATCCAGCTATCGCAGCGAGCGTACTGGACTTGCCACTACCGCTGGGTCCAAACAAGACCGTCAGTCCTCCATCGACCATAAAATCGATGGACAGTTGAAAATCACCCAACCGCTTTTGGATATGTACAGAAAGCCCTACCATGTTCTTCCTTGGAAAAGGCGGTTTGTAATGAACAAGATCAACAGCGAGGTAACCGTCAGGATAGAGACTAAAGTGAGGGCCATCCTATCGTCCCCTGTCTGAGTCGCTTCATAAATTGCCAGCGGCATCGTTTGGGTTTTGCCGGGGATGTTGCCTGCTACCATCAGCGTGGCTCCAAATTCGCCGAGGGCTCTGGCAAAGCTAAGGATCAGGCCAGCGGCAATTCCCTTCCAAGCCAGCGGCAGGGTGACCTGAACAAACGTCTGCCAAGAGTTTTTGCCCAAGGTGTAGGCAGCCTGCTCATACATGGGATGAACACTTTCGATAGCCGCACGGGCCGTTTTGACCATTAAGGGCATTGCCATAATAGTAGCGGCGATCACCGCTGCCGGAGCAGTAAACAGGATGTCCAAGCCTGTCCAGGCAAATAGGTACTGTCCCAACCAACCGCGTTTACCGAGGATACCCAGCAGGTAGAAACCAATGACGGTGGGGGGTAAGACGAGCGGTAGGGTGAATAGCGCGTCGAGAAGTTCATGCCCCCAGAAGCGGTACCTGGCTAGGACATAGCCGATGGCCGTGCCGATGATGCCGACGAACAGTGTGGCACAACCTGCTACCAGCAGCGAAAGTCGCAGGGAGAACCACACATCGGTCATAAGCTTCCGGTTCCAGTTTTCATAGTTCTTACTTCGGACTCAAAAAGCCTTTGCTTTGCAGGATAGCCTGTCCCTGTGCACTGCGGACAAAGGTAACAAAGGCTTTAGCCAATGCAGGCTGCTTACTATCTTTGAGAACGGCAATCGGATAAAGGATGGACTCACTATAATTTGCAGGCACGGGAAAACCGATCGTAACTTTGGTACTGGTACGAGCATCAGTGGCATAGACAATCCCCGCATCGACGCTGCCAGCTTCCACATAGGCGAGGGCCTGGCGAACGTTCTCCGAAAAGACAAGCTTTTGGGCATCCAGCAGGTTTTGGTAGATACCTGCTTTTGTTAGGGCCTCAGAGGCATACTGACCCGCAGGAACCGTCTTGGGGTTGCCCATAGTAAGGCGATTAACTTTAGCCAGTTGTTCAAAACGAGTCACCCTTGTATCTCCTTTTGGGACAATGACCACCAACCGATTGCGGGCAAACGGCTGGTTAGTGCTCGGCCATAAATCCCCCTGCTTATCTAGGACACTCATGGGCTTGAGAGCGGCGGAAGCGAACACATCTACGGGGGCACCCCGACCAATCTGTTGGGCCAGTTCACCAGAACCAGCAAAGTTGAAGATAACCTTGTCGCCAGGGTGAACCTGCTCAAACTGAATAGCGATTTCACAGAATGCTTCCTTGAGGCTAATGGCTGCAGAAACCGCCAGTTCTGCGGCTTGGGCGGGCAAAGCCAAAAGACATAAAAAAAGAGCAATGCCGAGTGTCCGCGTCTGTAGTCGGTTCACCGTATCTGGAATCCCCTACCTTCTGTTTTAATTCGCGACAGGAGGATAGATCCGCAAACGACGATGGGGTTCTTCGCCAAAGCTCTCGGACGTGAGTTGATAGTGTTCTACCAATTCGTGCTGCATGCGGCGGATCTTGGGAGAACGGGGCAAAAGTTCTACCGATTGACCTCTAGGAAGTACCAGTTGCTCTACAGCGAGACGGGCTTCTTCCAGAGCTTCCATATGATCCTCGCTGTCCCCTCCGGCAAGCATCATATTCAGGTCCAAGTCGTCTCCGCCAGCAGGTTCATCGATATGGAGAATGCGACGGAGCCCGCGCATCACGTGGGACAAAGTGTTGGCTTTGATGGCATAGACCGGAATTTGGCGATTCTGGGCTACGGTGCAGATCTTTGCCTTATCCCGCACATGAGATCGCAGAGCCATGACCACATCCGCTTCATCCAGTTCTTTGGTCAGACGGACGTTGTAGTTATAGGCCCGAATCACCCGTTCCAGTTCGTTGCGGCTGACGCCATAGGGATAAATAACCGTAGTTTCAGCACTGGCAAAGGCTTGGGGGTCAAGGGCTTGGGGAGGCAAAGCTTCCATAAATCCCTGCTCCTTCCAATTTTGTCCGGCTTTTCGACTGGCACCGGCGTTGAAGGGGGCCACTCTTGGGGGCGCTGGCGTGCGGGCAACACTCCAACCCGGCGCAAACATCCGCTCCGTAGTGTCCACTTCGGGGACTTCTCGGGTCACTTCCACCTGTCCGCTGCTGGTGACGGTGCGCACTTGGGGATTGGGTTTCTGTCCCCTGAGCAGGCTGTCCACAGAACGGGCACAGTCTTCGTGGACCATCCAACGGGTGCGCTCACTCATTTCAATAGCAATATCAAAGGTGGGAGGCGCTTTTCGTTCCAGGACCGATTTCTGAGTGCCCCGGCGGCGAGCTTCATCATCACCTAGGGTAACCGATTGAATTCCGCCGACCAAGTCAGACAGGGTTGGATTTTTAATCAAATTCTCCAATTGATTGCCGTGGGCAGTACCGACGAGCATGACGCCCCGTTCGGCAATGGTGCGGGCTGCTTGGGCTTCCAGTTCCGTGCCGATTTCATCAATGATGATCACTTCCGGCATGTGGTTTTCCACGGCCTCAATCATCACCTGATGTTGGAGTTCGGGTCTTGCCACTTGCATCCGCCGGGCACGACCAATCGCTGGATGAGGGACGTCTCCATCTCCGGCAATCTCATTGGATGTATCGATAACGACCACTCGCTTATCCAGGTCATCGGCCAAGACACGGGCCATTTCCCGCAAGGCTGTGGTCTTACCGACCCCCGGACGCCCCAGCATCAAAATCGATTTTCCAGATTCTACGAGGTCCCGAATCATGGCAAGGGTCCCGTAGACAGCCCTGCCTACCCGACAGGTCAGACCAATAATCTTGTTTTGGCGATTGCGAATGGCACTAATGCGGTGCAGCGTTCGCCCAATCCCCGCTCGATTATCTCCCGAAAATTCACCGACCCGCTCAATTACAAAATCAAGTTCTTCTTGGGTCAGGACTTGGTCTGAGAGGTATTGAGTTCGCCCGACAAAGCGAGCTTCCGGCAGACGGCCCAGATCCAGGATAATCTCAATTAAATCCCTGAGGTCTTCCTGTGGCGATCCCTCTTCTAGGGCCTTAGTGATCTGGGGCGGCAAGATGGCTAATAGTTTGGCAAGGTCGTCGGTCACCCTAGTTTCCTGAACAATCAAAGGGTTTTCTTCCCGTGTGTTGTCTTCCGTAGCTTCAGAAAGGCTATTGATCCCAGAAGCGTTAACCATGGCAGCGTATCTCCAGGTGGGGTTTATAGGGGGCAACCAAAGCCTGTGCCTTATTCAGCGCCAAACTAAGGTATTGCATGTTGTCTTCTATGAGCGCACCATCCACTTCCTCTTGTACGAGTTTGCGGGCATAGGATCCAAAGGCTACGCCTGCAATCGGAAAGAGTGCGGTTTTCATTAGATCCGCCGTGTTGTGGTTCGTGCCCCCAGCCAGTTGCAGATGACCTTTAGGCTGGAGTGCATAGAATTTGGAAGCAAGGGCTAACCCTTGGCGGCTCGTAATGGGGACGCCTAAATCACCACTCATCGGTCGGCCATCCGTTTGCCAAACCAGATGTTGCTTGGTTTGCTCACTCAAGCGGGAATTTTGAATCACCTGCTCCACCTGTTGCACAAAATTTTCCAAACCTTCCCCATCAGGGACGCTTACGGAGAATAATTTAAGCTTCGGCAAAAGCGGTCGCAGGTCTTCAAAAAGAGTGCAAAAAGGCTCTATAGAACTGGGGTGTGTATGGACTTCAATAGCATCAATGCCCGCTTTGAGCAGAAATTGAACCAACTCAGAAATGGCATAGGTTTTGGAAACAAACTCCACCAATCCCAGAGGGCAAACGGGTTCACAGCGTCCACAACCATAGCAACGGTCTTGAAGAACGCCAGCATGGTCAATGGCTAACGCCGGACATACGCGCTCACAGGGCCGGGGACAATCCGACGGACACTGCGCAGGGTCAAAATAAGCTTTGCGGAAATGGGGGTCTTCCCCCGCATTGAGGCTCGCCATCAGCCAAGGCCGATTGAAGGGTATAGACCAGCGCTGCGCAAGAATCTGTGCTTGGTCCAGACCTGCTTGGACCGTGTGTAAAACTGCAGGTTCCGCAGCAAAGTCAATACAATCTACGCCAGCCAAGCTATACACCAAAGCCAAATTGCGAATGCTGGGCAAATGATGAAAACTGGCCCCGCAGATCAGCTTAAGCCAGCTACCTGTATCCAATGCGCAGTAGGGGCTGTGCGATATCACACCAACATTGTACACACCTTAGGTCGAAGGCTAACGGTTGATCGCACGCTAATTTTGCAAAGCTTCTCAATTCATCAAAATTCTAAAACTACCCAGACGCTAGGGCTTCTGCGCTTCTACTAAAGCCTTAAAACGCTTAAGGTCTGTCACGAGATTTTCATCAATCCAACGGGCTACCCCAACCTGTTCTAAAAAAGCACCGACCACGCCACCAGGGGTTTCAAAAGCAAGCGCTAACTTAAGCCGACAGCCTGAATCCTCGGGAAAAAATTCAACTTGTCCTCGATTTTTCAGGCCAGAAATGGATTGCCAGGCAATCAGGCGCAGCGGAATTTTACGGGTAGTGCGGGAAGTCCAAGTGACTGACAGAGGACCTGAACCAAAACGCCAACGAGATATTTCTGGCTCACCGGGCTGGCTGATAATTTTGACCTCTTGCACGAACTCCATCCACTGAGGGAGATTTTCCATATCGGCCCAGAGTTTATAAACCAATTCCAGGGGGCGTTCCACCCTGATTTCTACCGTTCGCTCTAGCATCAACGGCAGGCACCACTCAGCAAGATAGACCCTAGCAAATATTGATGGCCCTTTGGCTTCAGGCCAGCAAATCCCATCAGCATTTCCCGCTCTCGGTAGGAGAATAGTTGCACATCTCCAGCCCCCAGTGCTTGGAATGTCCAGTTACTGAACGCTTCCAAAGGTTCGGAGCCGGCAATATCGGCCCAGTAAAACCACCCCCTAGGCTTGAGCACACGACGTATTTCTTCACAAACTTTAAGTGGATCGGCAAAGTGTAGAAAACTTAACATACAGACGACTTGGTCAAAACTGTGGTCTTCGAAGGGAAGCGACATGGCATCTCCCTGCTTGAAGGCAATGCGCTTTGGAAGACTATAAACCTGGTGCGCACGGTTGATCATCCGCCAGGAAAGGTCTAACCCCATGGAGCTAATATCCGGTCTGTGACGGCCCAGTTGAATCAACGCTTGCCCCGTTCCACAGCCCACATCCAGGACCTGGGCGCCAAAGGGAACTTTAGCCATTTCCCAAAAACGGCGATGAACACTCCCCATGAAAACCCGATTGATCATCAGGTCATACTGTCCAGCCCAATTATCAAAGAACGTCTGCTTTGTACTAGAAGTTGCGACCATGCTGCTAAGCCTTAATTTCAGAAGCCCATGGAGTTAGGGAAGCGGACCTAACTGTCCATAACCGTATTAAACGACGCAATTTCTAGAATTGAACTAGACTCAAGAGCAAGGTACTGTAGCTTGTATGCTAGAAATGCCTGGAAGGCCGCCTTCTCAGCCTACGAATGCTACACAAAACGCAACACTTTTACATCGGTGTACAACGCTTGTGATTAACCAACCCATCGATAATCTAGACCGCTACCTTGAAGAGATTGGTCGTTACCCCCTCCTTTCCAAGGAAAGAGAGCTTCATCTCTCTCGCCAAGTCCAGCGACGACTCGCCCTCTTGGCCTTGACGGAAGGAGTGGAGGAAGGGTTAGAACAGGACAATGTGCAAGCAAAAGAACTACATCCAGAGTTGTTGGCAAAACGGGCGGGAATCAGCCTCCAAGAGCTTCAACAGGCGCTGAAAACAGGTGAACGGGCCAAAGACGTTCTCGTCCGCCACAACCTGCGCCTCGTAGTCTCTATTGCCAAGAAATATCGGGACCAAGGACTTTCCCTAGAGGATCTAATCCAAGAAGGGAATGTTGGTCTCATGCAGGCCGCAGAGCGCTTCGATCCAGAAAAAGGCTACCGCTTCAGCACCTATGCCACATGGTGGATTCGTCGGGATGTATCTCAAGCGGTAGCCAATCAAGGCCGGACGATTCGTGTATCGGTGTATATGCAAAAGAAAATGAGCCAGTATCGCCAGACCATGAGGGAACTCTCCATCCGGCTGGGTCGGCGTCCTACCCATCGGGAAATTACCGCTCAATTGGGGCTGAGCGATACCAACGAAGAATTGTTGGTTCAACATAGCCGTCCCCTGATTTCTCTGAATGAGCTATCGGGCGAACATGAAGACCAAGAACGCATGGAACGTCTGGTTGATCCGATGGCGACTCCCTTCCAAAATTTGGAAGAACGGGATACCAAGCAGTTGCTCTGGTCCTCCCTAGGGCGCTTAGAGCCCCTAGAGAAGAAAGTAATTACCGCTCGTTTTGGCTTGGACCATCAAGGAGCGAGGTCCTATGGAGAAATTGAAAAAGAACTAGAACTCACAACCCGCCAAGTCCGCCGCCTACTAAATACGGCCTTGGAAAAGCTGCATAAGGGCCTCCTTCAAAACTCTTCGGCTGGACTTTCCCTCTTCGTTATGGCAAGGTCCATTGTGGGAGCGCATTCATGGCATTTCTAGGTAGTTCGTAAAGTCTATGGGTGTGCAAGAAAGCCGCGCAAGCTCCTTCCCAAAGTTTCTGATCCTACTATTGCTTTTAGGAACTGGGGTTGTCCTCTTTCGCTTAGGCCCTCTAGCAAGCTTATTCAACACAGACCAGTTGTCCCATCTCGGAGTATGGACGGCACCTACCTACATTCTGCTGTTTGCCTTAGCCCTGACAACCGGACTCCCGGCTGGAGTCTTTGCGCTATCCGCAGGCGCTCTATTTGGTCCTTGGTGGGGAACTTTGTGGGCCCTTTGCGGCGGTATGTTGGGAGCTACCCTTGCTTTTTTCTTGGCCCGGAACTTAGGCCGAGAACAAGTAGAACGTTGGGTGAAGCAAAAAAGCTGGGACCAGTGGGATGAATTGATCGAGCAACGGGGCTTTGAAGGCATGGTCTATGCCCGTCTTTTGCCCACTCCCTATTCCATTGTCAGTTTCGCCGCAGGCTTGAGCAAGGTCCGCTTCCAGGATTATTGGTGGGGTTCTCTACTCGGCAATTTACCAGGCATGGCAGCCTTTGTTTGGATGGGGCATGCTGGTTTAGCCTTTGGGAGCAAGCAGGGCGGATGGCAAACAGTCCTTTTCGTCGTGGGCGCCGGATCCTTAATTATTGGACCCGCACTTTGGGTACGGCGGCGTCTCTAAGAAATGACAAAAGGTAGGCCTAGGTTATCAACCCAGATTTGAGTACCTTAAGAAGAAGTCTTCTCCTAATGCGTTTTTGCCACAATTTAGCCATCAATGGAATAAATTGAAAATCAAGAATTTGAAAAGGTCGCATAGGCCTCTCTCATTCATCTTTTATCTTTTCATGGTATTCATTACTCAGGCATAGTAGTAAAACACGTAGAAATGGGTATAGAAGAAAGCATAATTTGCCTGGAGCAAAGAGTTCTGAATTATTGAATTTATACTCTGTGTGCATTGCCACTGATCTTTATTTCCAGATCTCGGATGTAGTAATTTTTATTGCGGGAAAGGGAAAAATCAAATACGGGAAAAGGTAATAATTAGGCTTTTTTTAATCGAAAAGCAAGAATTATGACTTGCAAAACCGTTAGCAGGAGCGGGATACAAGTGGATTAGTATAAACATATACAAATCCAGTCGTTCGCCAGCTTAAGTATAATCACCTAGAAAACCGCTATCATATTCAAGTATCGTTTTTATAAGTTCCAGCTAGTACAGTCCTTTTTCAACTCGAAAACGCACATCTTACTTGCTTGGATTAATAGAGAATTTAAGATCTATTGGCATCTGATATAGATTTTTGAATTCTTGCCTGAGGATGTTAATTTTGCTTGAAAATGAATTGAGGAAAATATTCCAATGTTTAACCAAATTCCAGAAAAGCAAATACATTACGTTAGATGGATTCTAACCATTGGCTGGGCATTCCTCATTGGCTCTTTATTCTATGACCCCCTTACTACCCAGTTGACTGATTCTCACAATTTGTGGAGTCCATTTCATATCAAGTCCGACTGTATACACTTTCAGGGAGCCTGTATCCACCCATCGCCCTATGATATGGGCGCAAGAATTTTTTGGGGCATGGTCATTCCTAGTGCCATCATTTTACTTTTGCTTTTTGGTCATGAAGTCTGGAGACGCATTTGCCCTTTATCTTTTATTGCTCAACTTCCTCGGGCCTTAGGATTACAGCATAAACGTTTAACGATTAAACCAACGGGAGAATTCACCTATGAGCCCGTTAAAGTATCGAAAGATTCTTGGTTAGGCCGCAACTACTTATATCTACAGTTTTTTCTTTTGTTTCTTGGTTTGAATATCAGGATTCTCTGTGTGAACTCGGACTGTTTAGCCCTAGGAATCTATTTAGTCTCAACTATCCTATTGGCGATGTTCGTTAACTATTGGTATGGGGGCAAAAGTTGGTGTCATTATGTTTGCCCTATGGCTCCTGTCCAGATGGTTTATACGGGACCGAGAGGGCTATTCGGCAGCAAGGCCCATCAGGAGAAAAAGAATCTTACCCAATCCATGTGCCGGATAGTAGATGAAAAAGGCAAAGAAAAAAGTGCTTGTGTCAGTTGCAAATCTACTTGCCTGGATATTGATATAGAAAAGTCCTATTGGCAGGAGCTCCATCAACCGGATAAGAAGTTACTTTACTATGGATACTTCGGATTAGTTATTGGTTTTTATTTGTACTTCTTCTTATACTCTGGCAGCCTAGACTTTTTTGTTACAGGGGCCTGGAATGAAACATCCCATAGGGAAACTCTATTCAATCCTGGATTTTACATAGCCAATCATATTATTCCGATTCCAAAATTAGTGGCTGTTCCCTTAACTCTAGCTACTTCCACAGGATTGAGCTATGTGGCTGGATTACAGATTGAGAAAGCCTATAAACGCCTCACAAAATCCTCTGCTCCGACAAAGCTCAGCACGAGCAATCAAACTCAGGATCAGCGCAGAATATTTAGTGCGTTTACCCAGGTTCAGCACAGAATCCTGACTACCTTTGCCTTTCTGTCTTTCAACGCTGTATTCTTCTTGGGAATCTACCCTTCCTTAAGCTGGCTATCCTTACCCGGACAAGAAGCCTTCACCTGGCTGGTAGTAATCGCCAGTACCTCCTGGTTTTATAGAACGTTGAAGCGGAGCGCAGAACAATATGCCCGAGAAAGTCGTGTCAACAGTTTGCGCCGTAGCTTGGACCAGTTAGCCATAGACTTTCCTAAAGTTCTTGAGGGTCGTTCCCTTGAAGAGCTAACAGCAGAAGAAATCTATGTCCTAGGAAAAATACTGCCTGATCTTATGCGAGATAAAGAGCTTCTAGAAGAAGCCTTAGAGGAAAAAGATACCGATTTTTCCACTCAGCGAAAAACTCTGGAGAACATCAGTCAGGCTATAGAACGCAGGAGGCCAGAGAGGGCCCTTCCCGAACCTGTTGCTCCAAACCCAAGTTCAACTGCTATGGAACTTTACGCTGCCTTGGATTTAGAGATGGTGCAAAAAGAATATCTCTTTCTGGATGCTCTTCTGGCAGAGCTTCTAGGCCCAATAGGTCCCCTCTTGTTGCATCATTCCGCCCTGCAAGTGTCCAGTCTTCCAGAGTTAGTGCAGAAATTGAATCCTCACATCCCTTTGCACCATCTGGAAGAATTCCAACGTAGAACCATCCCGCTACTACAAAAATCCAGGGTTCAAACTGAAGGGAAAAAATATTTAACCAGTATCAACCCAGTATCAACAAAGGTAAGCGGTAGATAGTTGCACTGTATTAGTTAGAAGGTTGAAATACAGATCTGCCTACCTAGTAGATAGTGCATCTTGATCAGGAATTGGGATGAGGGAAGGACTCTAGGAATGGTACAATGGGCCTTTATCTGTTCACCCCAAGGAAAAATTGGTACGATTGGGCCGACAAATTATGCGTAGTATGTTGGGCTTTATTTTAGGGGGACAGCGTTAGGAGCGTGTTGTTCTTGCCAGCGCAAAAGAGCTTTACGCAACTCATCCAGTAGAAAAATGATCGGGATCCAGGCTAAAACAAAGGCCCACTCGACCAAACCAAGGGGTGCAGTGTTAAATACACCTTGAAAGAAAGGGACATATATCAAAAGCCCTAGGATGCCTAGTTCAAAAGCAATCCCTCCTAACACCAGCCGATTCGAGAACAAACCGATGCTGAAGACCGAGGCTCGGTCCGTCCGGCAACCGAATAC
Source organism: Gloeobacterales cyanobacterium (assembly GCA_049582005.1). GTDB lineage: Bacteria > Cyanobacteriota > Cyanobacteriia > Gloeobacterales > PMM-0068 > Sivonenia. The sequence continues at coordinate 34,758 of JBAUTB010000043.1, forward strand.
AGCTCCGATTTGGGTAGCCACAATAGCCGCTAAGGTCATGGTTGTAGCCATGCGATAGCCTAGCGTTCCTTCCTGGGCCAAGGGCACCCCTGGCCATCCCTGCTGCCTGTTCAAAAAAAAGTAAGCCGACATCGCCGCTACCGACTCCAGCAAGCCATACCACAACAGAGCACGGGCTAGCAGTGGAGCATTGAGCAAGGGTTCTTGGCGGGAGCGCGGTGGACGGTTCATGATGCCCACTTCTGGCGCTTCCGCCCCTAAACCGATGGCCGGAACCATATCGGTTCCCAAATCGATGGCCAATACTTGCATGACGGTTAAAGGTAGAGGGATGCCTCCACGGGAGAACAACATCACGATAAACGGCACAGCTTCTGCCATATTGCTATTGAAAACGTACATCGCAAACTTGCGGATATTGGCATAAACAGCCCGCCCTTCCTCTATGGCATTGACGATGGAGGCAAAATTATCATCCGTCAGAATCATATCAGCCGCTTCTTTGGCCACATCCGTCCCCGTTATACCCATGGCTACCCCAATATCTGCTTGCTTTAGGGCAGGGGCATCATTCACCCCATCCCCCGTGACCGCCACCACATGGCCCATCTCTTTGAGGGTGGTGACTACGCGCAGTTTCTGCTCAGGGGCGACACGAGCAAAGATCACTTCACCCCCGAGATGTTCCTTAAGGACTTCATCACTCATTTGCTCTAATTCGGGCCCGGTGATGATCTGAGCCGGAAAAGTGCGGATGATGCCAATATTGCGGGCGATACTCTCAGCCGTTAGCCCATAATCGCCGGTGATCATGATCACCCGAATGCCCGCCTGATAGCACTTCTGTACCGCCGTAGCCGCCTCTAGGCGCGGTGGGTCCATCATGGCAATCAACCCGAGGAAGGTCAGATCACATTCAACCGTTTCCGGTCTGGGGACACCCAAATCAGGGGGAAGAGTACGCTGGGCAACGGCTAGAACCCTGAGTCCATTGCAGGCATATTCATCGTTGACTGCGACAATTTGAGCCCTTAAGTCTTCCGATAAAGGACCTATTTGGCCGTTGATTTGAATGTGCTTACATAGGGCCAGAATTTCTTTGGGTGCTCCTTTCACATAGGCTACGGAAGTTCCTTCCAAGCCTTGATGCAGGGTACTCATCCGTTTGCGATGCGAATCAAAGGGCAGTTCCCGTAAGCGTGGGGTACGGCTTGATTCAGCTTCTAGATTCACGCCACCCTTAAGGGCAACCACCCGCAGCGCCGCTTCGGTAGGATCGCCCAACTCTCTCCAATGGTTAGAACCATCGGTCGGGGGTAGCAAACGGGCATTATTACATAACCCTGCGGCAATAAGCACCTGACGGAGATCCCCCTCTGCCGGAGAGGAAATCGGCTGCTCTTCCGCTAGAATTTCTCCCTCAGCATCATAGCCAGCACCCGTTACCCTCAACTTGCGCCCTGCGACCCATAGGGCTCGTACCGTCATTTCATTTTCCGTAAGCGTGCCCGTCTTATCGGTACAAATGACGGTGGTGCAGCCCAGAGTTTCGACTGCTGATAATTTCTTAATCAGGGCATGGCGCTTTGCCATACGCTGGACGCCCATGGCCAGCGATAGCGTTACCGTTGGCAACAATCCCTCTGGGACAAAGGCCACAATCATGCCCATGGCAAAGATAAAGCCCGCCGCCAAATTCACCCCTGCCACAGAAACAGCCAGCACAAAGAAAAGGAGACCGATACCGACAGCCAGGGCCGTCACTACCTTGGTTACCCGGTCCAACTCTTTCTGTAAGGGGCTAGGGGCATCGGCAATATTCTGCGTAAGATGCGCAATCTTGCCAAACTCGGTGTTCATAGCCGTGGCAAAAACAACGGCCTTTCCGACCCCAGCCGCCACGCTGGTGCCAGCGAACACCAAGTCAGGGACTTCAGCGCGCGTCATGCCGGTTCTCGGGGCTGCTTCCTCGGTCTTGCCCACCGGTCGAGATTCACCCGTAAGCGTAGATTGGTCTACCTTTAGTTCCGAGGCTTCTACCAAGCGCCCATCTGCTGAAATGCGATCCCCCTCGGCCAAGAGCATCAGGTCGCCCGGAACCAGTTCCTCGGCCAAGACAGATTGCTCTGTCCCATCACGGAGCACACGAGCGTAGGGCGGGAGTAAGCGCAGTAAAGCTTCCGTCGCTTTTTCGGCTTTGTACTCCTGCCAAAAACTAAAGGCTCCATTGATCAAATTGACCGTCCAAATCGCAAATCCCAGTTGAGGTAGTTGGGCGATAAACCCAACCCCCCCCCCAGCCCACAGCAAGAGCGCCATGAGATGGGTAAAGTTGGCCAGGAATTTTAGAATCAGAGGTTTCCCTTTAACCTTAAGGATGCTGTTGGGGCCAAAGCGATTCAGACGCTCTTTAACTTCGGCTTCAGTAAGTCCCTGAGGTCTTGTCTCCAGCCTTTTGTAGACTTCTGGGATAGGGACGGCATGGAGATTGACTTCACTGCCTTCAAGAGGGGCCCCAATCGCTGGCGTATGCAAGGACGTCATCGGTTACTACTCAATGCTGTTCAAGCGTATCTGGCGCCACCATAGCGAAGGCTAAAGAATTATTCAAATCACAGATATTCCTCGAATAATGAGGTTCTGAAAATTTGACGACGTAGCTTTTTAAGTTCTTGACCTTTAATGGATTGACTGCCATCGCTATAGGCATGCCCTATTGATCATGAAACGACTGATTCGCTTCTGGACTCGGCACATTAGTCCTTATCTCGCCTCGTTGATGGCCGCCCTTGGAACGGTCGGTTTGGCAGTCTGTATGGTGATCCTCTTAGGCTTAAGTAAGCTATTCCAGGAAGTATGGGAAAAAGAGGCCTTTAGTTTAGACACAACTTTATTGCTCCAGATTCACCATTGGGCAAATCCTGTATTGGATAGGGTGATGCTGGGCCTGACTCAGTTGGGCAATCCCGGCTTCATCGTTGGAGTCGTGATCGGCAGTTTAAGTTGGTTATGGTGGAAACAAAAGCGTACCGCAGCACAACTGTTTGCGATTGCCTGCCTCGGCGCTCTGGCTTTGAACACAGGATTGAAGCTTTTCTTCGCTAAACCCCGTCCTACCCTATGGGCTTACCTGATTACCGAGAAAACCTTCAGTTTCCCCAGTGGTCATGCTTTAGGGTCTATGGTGATCTATGGATTTTTAGCCTATCTTCTGGCAAGCTATCTCCCCAGATTTTCCCTCCTGATTTACACGGCTACAGGTGGATTGATTGCTGCAATTGGCTTAAGCCGTCTGTACTTGGGCGTTCACTGGCCTTCCGATGTGCTTGCAGGCTATGCCGTCGGGTTCCTCTGGCTGATTACATGCATCACCCTACTAAAACTACAAGCGCAGGACCGATAAGTTTGTAGCAGCGCAGGGAGCACCTCACAAGTTCTTCATATTCTTCACTTAGGCTGCAAGTGTAGGACTAACAAGGGGATGGGATGATGGAACATCGAGAGAAAATCATTATCCTGTGGGTGGTCTTTCTACTGGGTCTTTTGTTTCATACACAACTCGGTTTAATGCCACTTTTTCATGGGTTAAGTGTCGCGGAATCTCAAGCTCACTCAATCTATGATATTGCTTGGGTAATATGGTTGATGCTGGGCTTTTTTACACTACCCATGCTGGCAATTATTGCTACCGCTTTCACGGATGCCAAACCCTATAGAGTGTCTCATTTTGGTTTTACCATAGTTTTTAGCGTCCTAAATTTGATGCATCTCATTGCCGATTTGTCAGTTCAGCCAGTTTTCTGGTATCAGATTGCTCTAATTACATTTTTGTTGCTCCTCGGTTTGTTATTGAACATTGTTTCTTTTCAATGGATGCAACTATCATTGAAGGCAAATGAACTATTTAAGGTTTTCTAGACACGGCTAACTTGTATAATGCCTGAGTTTCCCGACCTGTAAATTCAGGTGTGCCTACCACACGATTCGACTCTGGAAAAATCAATGATCCCCGATCGCTGTCTCTCCTGAATTGGCAGACCACTGGTTTCCAAGAAAATATTATAGTTTTGCAAAGTTCAGAAAAACGTTTTCATTAGATGAGGGATAGACATGTACATCGTGCAGATTGCCTCTGAATGCGCCCCTGTGATCAAAGCTGGAGGCTTAGGCGATGTTGTCTACGGGCTCAGTCGCGCATTAGAAAACTGTGGGCAGACGGTTGAGATTATTTTGCCGAAGTATGACTGCATGCGGTATGACCATATCTGGGGACTCCATGAAGCCTATAGGGATCTATGGGTACCCTGGAGCGGGGGCATGGTTCATTGCACCGTCTATTGTGGTTGGGTACACGGCTGCTTGTGCTTCTTCATTGAACCGCATTCTGCTGACAATTTCTTCAACCGAGGGTATTACTATGGGGCCCTAGATGAGCATATGCGTTTTGCGTTCTTCAGCAAAGCGGCAATGGAATTTCTACTCAAGACGGGTAAACGCCCTGATATTATTCACTGCCATGACTGGCAAACGGGCTTAGTTCCGGTCATGCTCTTTGAAATCTACAAATATCATGGGATGTCGAATCAGCGAGTCTGCTACACCATTCATAACTTTAAGCATCAAGGAGTAGCTGGTCCCAACGTTCTTTGGGCAACAGGGCTGAACAACGACGCCTATTACTATCAGTATGAACGCTTGCTTGACAACTTCAATCCTACGGCGGTGAACTTTATGAAAGGAGGTATTGTTTACTCGAATTTTGTAAACACAGTCTCCCCCCACCATGCTTGGGAGGCCCGTTTCTCTGACATCAGCTATGGATTAGCCCATACCTTAGAAATCCACCAGCATAAATTCGGTGGAATTCTGAATGGCATCGACTATGACATGTGGAATCCGGAGACAGACCCCTACATCCCTTATTCCTACAACCAGGAAAAATTACAAGGTAAGCTCCAGAATAAAAAAGCTTTACGGGAAAGGCTTCAGCTAGAGGATGTGAATAAACCAATCATTTGCTACATTGGCCGATTGGATTACCAAAAAGGGGTTCATTTGGTCCATCATGCAATTTATTATGCCCTAGCGCATGAGGCCCAATTTGTGCTTTTAGGTTCAGCAACAGAACCGAGTATCCATGACTGGTTCTGGCATGAAAAGAGGTACTTGAATGATAACCCTAACTGCCATTTAGAGTTTGGGTTTAATGAAGAATTAGCCCGCCTGATCTATGCTGGGGCCGATATGATTGTTATCCCAAGCAACTATGAACCTTGTGGGCTGACTCAGCTCATCAGTTTGAGGTATGGGACAGTTCCAATTGTGCGCGGGGTTGGTGGTTTAGTAAATACAGTATTTGACTGGGATTATGACCATGAAAAACGGCCTGAGGAACGTAATGGTTATGTATTCTACCAAACAGATCCTCCTGCACTAGAGTCTGCCATGGAGCGTGCTATTGAGTTATGGCATCACTATCCTGAAAAGTTTAATAAACTGGTTATTCAAGGCATGGAGTGTGACTACTCTTGGAAACAATCAAGTGAGAAATATTTAAGTGTTTACAACCACATCCGAGCGTAGTAGTTTTCAGGAAAGGCATGTCGCGTCGCTGTGCGAATCACACATATATACCAGGTTTCCAATTCGATAGTTTCCCTGCAGGAGGATCGTTTTATGACTCAAATTCTGCTCTACATCCTACTGGGTTTAGTTGCTGGATTTATGAGCGGATTAATTGGCATCGGTGGTGGTGTGATTATTGTACCCGCACTCATTTTTTTGTTTGGACTATCACAACACGAAGCGCAAGGCACTACGCTGGCATTATTAGTTCCTCCCATTGGTTTGCTAGCAGCCTGGACATATTACGAACAGGGCTATGTGGATTTGAAAATTGCAGCTAGCATCTGCTTCGGTTTTTTTGTTGGAGGATTATTCGGTGCTAAATTGGCAACCTCGTTACCCAATATTTTGTTGGAAAAAATTTTTGGAGGCGCAATGTTAGCCATCGCCCTCAAAATGCTCTTTGCGAAATGAAGCTTTCGATAGCACCGCTATAGTTTAGCTCCCTCAAATGTTTGCCTGTATTCTACTTCCGTCAGTGATGTAACGGCTCTGTCCTCCTGAAATCATGTCATTCTTCCAGACTATAAGCAGGCTCTGGCCGAGGTAAAGAAGTGGGGTTGGAGAGGAAATCTACGGCTTGGGCAATCGTATCTGCAGAAAGCTGGATTCTTTCCATACAGACCAATCCTTCATTGACCAAGGCTGCTTTAGCAAAACCTTGACCATCCGTACGTAGCGCCAGAGGAACTTCAAAATAAATTTCTTTGATCCCTGAGGCAATAATTAGTTTCAGACAGGAAAGGCACGGTTCCAAGGTTGCGTAAATCGTCGAACCATCCACAGAAATTCCCTTCTTGGCAGCCATAGCAATGGCATTGGCTTCTGCGTGGGATGAGCGAGAAGGATAAGCTTGGTCCGCATCACAACGACTGATGCCCTCATAGCAATAGCCCATATCCGTGCAGTGATGCGCCCCAGCGGGCGGACCATTGTAGCCAGTAGCAAGGACTTGCTTATCTTTGACAACCACGGCTCCCACTGCTGCTGCTCTACAGGTAGAACGGGTGGCAGCCAGCTTGGCGAGGAGCATAAAGTATTCGTTCCAGGTCGGCCTGTGACTTATAGGAAGCATAGGCTTAACATAACATCCTAGTAGGCTCCATGCCGCTGGAAAACCACCTGAACCGTCCGAAGTAAGATCTGAAAGTCCAGCCAGTATGATTGAGCTCATAATGACACCCACTCCCATGACCATCGCCCCCCTAAGCTGGCCAGAATTAGAAGCCCTCACGGACTTTCAAGTAGATACCGTCCATGGGCCTACGAACGCTCAAGCCCGTTTGCGCCTATTTGGACTTACCGAATCCGATGTGCGCGTAACGCTATACCGCGACAACCACGCCTGGTGCCCCTACTGTCAGAAAATCTGGTTGTGGCTGGAGGAAAAACAGATCCCTTACCGCATTGAAAAAGTGACCATGTTTTGCTACGGAGAGAAAGAGAGCTGGTACAAGCGCAAGGTGCCATCCGGCATGCTCCCAGCCATTGAGCTAGATGGTCGTCTTATCACGGAAAGTGATGATATTTTGATAGCGCTTGAGCAGGTCTTTGGCCCCTTAGAGCCGGGCATGAAAGACCCTACAGTGATCCCCCTACGAAGGCTAGAGCGACTTCTATTTAGTGCCTGGTGCGCCTGGCTTTGCCGTCCATCCGCTTCGTCTCGGGAAGAACAGCGTAATCGAGACCAATTCAACGAAGTGGTGACTATGGTTGAGGAGGTGCTAGGCCGCACACCAGGGCCCTATTTCCTGCAGGAGTTCAGCACCGCCGATGTGATTTTTACGCCCTATGTCGAACGTATGAATGCCAGTCTTTACTACTACAAAGGCTACTCTCTAAGGGAAGGAAACCCTCGTTTGGCTGCCTGGTTTGTCGCCATGGAAAGCCGACCCACCTATCGCGGCACCCAGAGCGACTTCCATACCCATGTGCATGATTTGCCACCCCAGATGGGGGGCTGCTACGAAAACGGCGAGCCTCAGATGTTACTCAATAAAGCACAGGTGGATCACGGCCCCTGGACCGGGCTGCCCGATGTAACGTATCCAGAGCCCGAAAATTCCCGTGTTGAAGCACTCTACCGAGTGATCAAGCACCGCACCAATATTATTCGCGTAAATCCTGCTGATGACCGATTGTTTGATGAAGCTCTGCGTTGTGCCCTGACCCACATGATGACCCGTGAAGCCTGTATACCGCCGCCGGGGTCTGATCTCGCCCTCCGATATTTACGCGACAGGATTAGTGTGCCACGGGACATGTCCATCTACGCAGCCAAGCGGCTGAGGGAATCCCTGGAGGAAACCGCCGCCCTGGCGGGCGATAGACAGAGTCCTCCACTTCCTCTTAGGCATCGGCGGGACCAGGACCCGGCTAACTTTTCCAGGAAGAGCAAAGAACACTAAGAATGTGCGTTAAGAGGAGAGATTCAGGGAGGCTGTCCTGGGGAGCGTTACGCTTCTGCCTTAAACCTATTGTCAAATTCATGCAGATGATAGGCTGCGATTTGCGCTACCTTCTCGTCGGCATCTTTTTTCAGAAATTCCAGGGCAGAGCGGCATTTGGGCATATCTCCCGTTTTGGGATCGTTCAACAAATGTCCTAAGGCCTTAGCAATTTTGTAGCGCATTTCCCCTTCTGCGTCGGGTAGAAGAGAAAACAATACTTCTTGTGCTTTCTCATCGCCCAAATTGCCCAGGGCTCCAACTGCAGCCTCTTGTAAAAGATTTTCCTTCGCTCTGAGACCATCGCGAATTATGTCATAGCCTCGAATATCTTGGAGGAGGCCGAGGGAAACAATCACGCTGTAGCGGACGATCCAATCCACATCTTCGTGGTAAGCCCGTACTAGATAATCCGTGGCTCGTTGGTCACCCAGATCCCCAAGAGCCCCCGCAGCTTCAGCCCGAACAGAAACTTCAGGGTCGTTATTCAATAAATCGATTAAGCGCTCGTACGCCCCTTCCCCTTTCTTCTTGCCTAAGCCAATCGTTGCAAAGATCCGCACCATCGGTAGGGGATCTCTCGTGGCTTCAAGGAGGAGAGGAGTAGCTTCAGCAGAGGACAGAGAACGGATAGAAACGACAGCGGCCATACGCTCACGAGGGTCTTCACTATAAATTTTGGGTTCTAAATGAGTACTCATGTAAAAACTACTCCGGGTATATCAGTATCTTAACATTCCTTAACACTATAGAGGACAGGATGTTAGAGCGAAACCCCGAATGATTACTTGAGGGGTAAGTTTTATGAAGCTATATGCCTTAGGTTCTCTTCTCCAAAGCTTTTGGTGTATTTGCTGTGAATGGCAGACCCCTGCGATTTAGGTAGACGCGCTGGGAAATATCCCGAATCAGCTGATTGGCTCTACGGTCGTTGGGGGGGCGTCGAACCAGGACGGTGAGAATGTAACGTTTGCCATTGGCCAGGTCGATGAGACCTGAATTCCCCAGAGAAGTTTTAATATCTCCTGTCTTATGAGCAATATGGCTCCCAGGACCTAGGCCAGAGGGCAATAGGGTGCGGGTCTTGGTGCGATAGAGAATTTCTAGAGCCCGATCTCGAGAACGGGGAGAAAGCAAAAGTCCCTTTTCCAAGCGCCCCATGAGTAAAGAAAGATCTCTAGGAGAGATGGTATTCTGCCCCGTCAAATCAGGCAGGGGTTCCCTTATTTGGGTCTGTCGGAGATTCCAGGCACGAAACTGTTTATTTAGAACTTCTTTGCCACCCAAGCGTTCAATGATCATGTTAGTGGCACTGTTATCACTATTGACAATCATCAAGTCTGCGGTTTCATAAACGGTTAGCTTGGTGCCTAGAGGCTTGTATTGAAGATAGCCAGAACCATCTCCTCTGTTGGTTTCCGAGAGAACAAGGGGCTCATCTAAACGAACATTTCCTTTATCTACTTGGTCGAATAAAGCCATCAAGACGGGCAACTTGATCGTACTTGCCGCGGAAAAGGCCTCATCTTCATGCAACGTCAGATAGTCTCCGTTATCCAGATCTACGAAGAAAATACCCGTTTCCAGCTTGGGTAGCTTGGAAAGCTTGATCAAATCTTGCTGGAGCGGTTCGACGATGTGGGTCATGTTAAAAGGCAAGGGCCAGACCTCAGGCAAAGGCGGGCCATAGGGAGCATTGTTGCTGATGACTCCTGTGACGCCGCTAGAAGGTAACCAGTTCGCACCAAAGGTGGTCGCTAGCCCTAGGGCTCCAGCACAGCATAGAGTTCCTATCAGAATTTTGCCTCTGAAGTTGCGCTTTCGGGGTTGTAGTGGAGTCGCCATAGGAGTTTGCAGTAGGGTACGTCCTCGGGGTTGAGTGACAGTTCTTCGAGACTTCGGTGGTGGTTGACCAGGAGTCATATCTTAGCAATCTCCTACAGTTGGCTACCTAGCCATAAGGTTGATTTTCTTTAAGGCAAGTTTACTATGTACACATTCACTGCAATTTAGGATAGATGGTGTTTATCTTCTTGTAAAACACCATATTTGGTGGTCTCCTAAAGAGCGGAGGCCCAAGCCTTTGCCCCAAGCCATATCCAGATGGTGGAGGGCTTGAAAGAACGTGGGGGCGCGGTCTGCCAGAATCCAGCCAGAGGGAGGAATAGCAATTCCCATACCGACACGAGTTTTGAGCCTGAACCAGGGTTCGAAAGCCTGCATGATTTCTCGGGGCCGATGATAGAACGTGGATACGGCTATCCCCGGTTGCATCTCGATCAAACGCTGATGCACCTGCCGTCGCCATAAACGCTCTGGATTGCCCTTAAAAAGGCCCTGCGCAAGTCCGAGGGCTAACTCCCACCCACACTGTCGGTTAAACAAACAGAGGACTACTGGAGCCTGTGCTTTCAGATGCTCTGCCAGTGCTTGGGCAACGGCGCTTAAGTCTTCAACACAATTCAAGGCCGCGAAGTTAGAAAATGCCCCATCAAAAACTTGCTTGCCTAAGTCATCTAACTGTTCTGCCTTGAGGGGGAGCGCATGGATGGCTGCAACGTCTGATGTTTTGGCCTGGAGTTGGGCAAACATCCAAGGATGGGGTTCCATGCAGGTAATCTCTATTCCACGATTTGTGAGCCAGAGTGCATCGGTGCCCGTTCCTGCACCTAGTTCCAACCAATGCGTTCCTGAACACGCATAATGCCCCAAGACTTTTTGGAACTGCTGCCGCTGCCAGGAAGAGGCTTTCGAGCCTGTTCTCTGGTCATAGGAGTCCTTTGGGCTATTTTTTTGCTCTTGCGGGTGCATGAGAGACGGGTGCATAGGAGGTAGTTTTTTGCTTGGCTGCCTTTGTTTGACGGTCTTCTCCAAAAAGGCCTTGGGGGCGCACCAACATTACCAAAACCATGGCTGCCCCAAACAGCAACATCCGATATTCAGAAAATCCGCGTAGGACTTCTGGGATCACGACCAAGATAAAAGCTCCCGCTACTGCGCCAATCACGGAGCCCATCCCTCCCACAACGACCATGGAGAGGACAATGACGGATTCGAAGAGCGTAAAACTTTCTGGGGAGACAAAGGTGAGTTGGGCCGCAAAGAGCACACCCACCATTCCCGCCAGCGTAGCACCACTGGCGAAGGCTAAAAGCTTCATGCGCACAGTGTCAATACCCATGGCTTGAGCGGCGATCTCATCTTCTCGGATAGCCAACCAAGCTCGACCAATCCGGGAATTTTTCAGGCGGGAAGTGGCCCACCAGACCATACAGACGAGGGCCAAAGCCAAGTAGTAAAGCTGTGCTGGTTGATAGAGGTCGATGAGGGTAAGGCCATTGCTGCCTATCCAAGGCACAGAAGGAGCCCGTACTCCTGCAATTCCCTGAGGGCCATTGGTCAGCCAATCCAGATTATTGAGAGAAATACGAATAATTTCTCCAAATCCCAAGGTGACAATAGCGAGATAATCTCCCCGCAAGCGTAAGGTCGGTGCTCCCAAGAGAACTCCGAAGGTACCTGCCAGGACACCCGCTACCGGCAACACCATCCAGAAAGACCAACCAAAATGGGTACTCAAGATAGCCATCGAGTAGGCCCCAATCGCGAAGAAGGCAATGTATCCCAAATCAAGGAGCCCTGCCATGCCTACCACGATGTTGAGCCCCATGGATAGCACCATATAGATAGCGACCGTTACCGCCACATTCACCAGATAAGAAGGCTGAGGCGTTAGCTGAGCGAGCAAGGGAAATAGAAGGGCTAACAACAGCAAAATCCCATTGCGGGAAAAATTCTGTGTATTTTTAGCCAACGAAATCTTAGGCAGGTCCATAGACTACATATAGCTTGGATACTCTATCTTCGGGCTCCCCCTGGCAAACGTCAACGGCATCAATGGAAGCAAATCATCAGGTCTTCACCTTGTTCCTCTTGTAGGAAGGACCATACCTAAGATAGTTTGGAGAGACCCTTGGCATCTGCATACGGCTATGAGTGAGCCCGATCCTTACAAGTTATTAGGCATTTCAGAAGATACTCCTTTCGAGGAGATCCAGGATGCTAAATCGAGACTTTTGGAGCAATATGGCGATAACGAGCGCCAGGCCCAGCTCATTGAAAAAGCCTACGATATGATCCTGATGCAGCGCTTCCGGATGCGTAAAGAAGGAAAAATTAAGGTGCCAGAAGGCATCCGTTACGCAGAAAATGCTATTCCGGCGCGGCCCGTCAAAAACTCCACCAAAGTACCTAAAGCCTGGGAGAAATGGGTTGAAGTACCTACGTTTAAAGAACTTGGGCTTCCAACGGCTATTTTCGGGGGGGCCTGGATTTTGACCGTTGGTTTTTCTGCCTTCAATGCCACCATGCCTTTGGCTTTGCTGGCAGCACTTTACCTTCTATACAAAAAGAATAACCGCTTTGGGCGTAGTTTGGCTTTTGTGTTTGGTGGATGGCTGATCGCTTCTGTTTTGGCCTACTATGCACTCCCTGGAGAGCTTGCTACTTCGGTGGGGACAGGATTAATATTCTTTGCCCTCTGGGCAGTCTCTAGCTTCATCAAATAATGCGCTTACTGTTCGTTTCCACTCCAGTCGGGCCCTTGGGTAGTGGTATTGGTGGCGGTGTGGAACTGAATTTGTTGAATTTAGCTCAAGCCTTGGTCAAGCGGGGAGAAGAGGTTACCCTGATTGCCCCAGCCGGAAGTGGACCTGCTTGTGCTGCGCGAGGACTCGTTTATATTGAAGTTCCTGGAACACCGCCCCCACTAGCGCAAAACCAAACGCGGCAAGAACCGATTGTGCTCACGGACCCTTCGCTGCTGACCAATCTTTGGCAAAAAGTAAGAGCCCTTGAGTCAGAATACGACTTGATTGTGAACTGGGGATATGATTGGCTTCCTTTCTATCTGACAAGCTTCTTTAGTCGCCCGATCGCTCATATTGTCAGCATGGGTTCCTTGAGCGATGTAGTGGATAGGCGTTTAGCTTATGTACTGGCTCATTTCCCCGGCACAGTGGCCGTACATAGCCAAACCCAAGCCCAGACTTTTCCCTTTGCACCGGACCTGGTGGTCCTTCCTTGTGGCATGGACCTGACGCAGTATGAGTTCAATCCAAAACCGCAATCTCGATTGGCTTGGATCGGTCGTATCACCCCTGAAAAAGGGTTAGAAGATGCCCTGGCGGTGGCGGCGAAAGTGCATAAGCCCCTAGACCTCATGGGGTATGTGCAAGATGAGCCCTACTATCAGCGATGTCTGGTCTCCTATCCTCAGGCTGAGGTAACGTTCCACGGGTTTTTGCCTACGCACCAAATGCAGGCTATTCTGCGGGAGAGTCAAGCCCTTTTGATCACGCCCAAATGGGTGGAGGCTTTTGGGAATGTGGCAGTGGAAGCACTGGCCTGTGGAGTACCCGTACTCACCTATGACCGAGGAGGTCCCCAGGAAATTACGTTGGATGGCAAAACAGGATTTGTGACCCCTGCCGATGATATTGAGGCGATGGTCGAAGCGCTCGGGCGCATCAATCTGATTGACCGTGCGCGGTGCCGCTCCAGAGCAGAACAAGAGTTCTCTTTAGACGCGATGACCCGTAGATTTAGCAACTGGTTTAAGCAGATATTAGAGGCATCCTGATGGCAGTCATCGGTCTAGTGGGCTTGGGCTTGATTGGTGGTTCCTTAGGACTGGATTTTCGATCTTCAGGTCATCGAGTTTTGGGAGTCAGCCAAAAGCAATCTACTTGTGAGCAAGCCTTAGTGAAGGGAGTGGTGGATAAGGCTAGCCAGGACCTGACTTTGCTTAAGGACTGTGAAGTAGTGTTTATCTGTACTCCAATTCCCCTAGTACTACCCACCCTAGAGAGGCTCCAGGCGGTGCTTCATCCCCATACTGTGATCACGGATGTAGCTTCTGTCAAAGGACCGATTGTTAAAATGGCCACTGCCCGATGGCCTCAATTTGTGGGAGGACACCCGATGGCGGGCACTGCGCATCAAGGGATTGAAGCGGCTCTGGTTTCTTTGTTTCACCAGCGCCCCTACATTCTGACTCCTATCGCCTCAACCCATGCGCAGGCATTGGATACCATAACTCACCTCGTTTCAGACCTAGGTAGTCACTTAGTCGTGTGTTCTCCAGAAGTTCACGACCAAATGGTCGCGCAGATAAGCCATCTACCGGTGATGGTTTCTGCGGCGTTATTGCTGAGTGTGGTAGATCCAGAAAATGCTCAACAATTCGCTGGTTCTGGGTTTCAAGATACAACCCGCGTTGGGGGAGGGAATCCAGAACTCAGTTTAGCAATGGCCCAAAACAACCGCACGGCTCTTTTAGAAAGCCTCAAGCACTATAGGGCAGCACTGGATCATTTGGAGGAGCAGATTCAGCAACAGGACTGGAAGGGCTTACAGGCTCAGTTAGAAACTAGCCGACAGATTCGCACGCGCTTTTTCCCCTAGGCATTGTCTAGACAGCTTCAGCCTAAAGGCTTTTGGGAAGCATCGCCATGCTCGATTGGATTATCCCGTACAAACGCGATATATCGCGTCTCTCTGTGGCTCTCCGCATCTCTCCGCCACGCGCTTCCACCGAAATGAAAAACGCTCTGGGCACATAACTTTTTCATACTTTTTCTCTTGAATTCTAATACCATTTCTCACTGAAAAGAAGTTATGCACTAGAGATGATGGAATCAAAGATAGGTAGCAAAGGTTTTGAGTTTGAAATACTGCTTAATTTCCTGGCTATGAGGTAATTAAACATATGAACGACTTCCTTAATTTTGATCTTGGAAAAGCTTTCTTGAGCCTGTATCTGCATCCATTAAATCTAATTCGTCATTGGTTGGGATCTATTGAAATTCATGACCCTAAGTTAGCAGGGTTACTCTGTAAACTTATTCCTAGCCATTGCCCATTTGAGCGTCAGATTGAACTTTTTAGCCATGCCCTTTTTTCCATTCCACCGCTATGCAAACTGAACCCTTTTTATGATCAGTTGATTGACTTGCGTTTTAGATCTCTTTCTTATTTAGCTGATGAATGTGGTCTGGATGTAACTCCCTATTATTAGGATTTAGGGGTGTATCAGGCGGGTTATGGTAGGGAGGATTATAGGTTTAAGAACTATGTATAACTGCTAGATAAGCTTCTTTCGCTGCGGCCTGTTCTGACTTTTTTTTAGAAGGCCCTTCTCCCCGGCCCCAACGCCTACCCCAGAACCAGACTTCAGAGATAAATATCGGTTTTCCCTCATCGGTTTGTCCCACCAGTCGGTATTCTGGAAGCTCTGTGTTCTTTGCTTGGGTCAATTCCTGCAAAGCCGCTTTGTAATTTCCACGGGTAGGATCATTGAGGATCTCCTCCGTCATTTTTGCGATCACAGGTAATAGCCAGGGGCGGATAAGCGAAAAATCACCGGTGCTGAGATAGAGCGCTCCCAAAACGGCTTCAAAACAATCGGCTAAGCGGGAAGCACGGCCCCCATCGTCGGCAGAAGAACCAATGACCAGAAATTGGTCTAAATCGAATTTTTCTCCCAATTCGCTAAAGGTCTGGTCACTTAGCAGGACGGCACGCACTGCCGTAAGTTCTCCCGAATTTTGCTCGGCATAGGTTTCAAATAGAAACTCTGAGACGAGAAGACGAACGACGGAATCTCCTAAAAACTCCAAACGGTCGTTATTTTCGTCGGGCTTTTGGCTACGGTTAGCCCAGGAAGGATGTAACAAAGCCTGGTCTAATAAATTCCAACAAATTGCATCTGTAGTCTGGAGATTTAGACGCCGAATCAACTTTTCCAAGGATTTTTGGCGAGTGGGGTCGGGTATAGGCGGGAAGTCCATAGTCTACAAACCTTTCAGGTCCCCTCGTCGATGGATATGCGCTTGGCGGAGACAAACCGTTCGATCCCAGTTAGATCTCGATGAGATTGAATCTCTTGGTAATGACCGTTGGCAGCCAGCAAATCCATCACCATAGGTGCTTGGTTCACCATCAACTCTACCAACCAAAGACCCTCAGGTTTAAGCCATGGCCATCCCTGTTCTATCAAGATCCGGATGGCGCTTAGTCCATCCGTTCCTCCATCTAGCGCGAGTTGAGGTTCGTACTGGCGCACTTCGATGTCCAAAGATTCTACGGTTGCGCTGGGAATATAGGGAGGGTTGGACAGAATGGCATCAAAGTGGGCTTCCGGGGTGCCTAAGGGAGAAAACCAATCTCCCTCTAAGAAATTAATTTCATAGCCCAAGGCATGGGCATTTTTACGCGCTACGGCTAAAGCTTCTGGAGAGCGGTCTATCGCTGTGCAATGGACGCTTACTGCTTCGTGGGCAATTGCCAACGCAATCGCTCCGCTACCCGTTCCTAAGTCCAAAATATGGGATGATGAGAGGGAATAGAGAAAATCTAGGGCGAGGTCTACTAAAAGTTCGGTTTCTGGTCGGGGAATCAGAACGGCTGGAGTCACTTCTAGCCAGAAAGACCGCCAAGGAGTTTTGCCTAGGAGATATTGCACAGGAATTCTTTCCGTAAGCCGCTTTTGCCAAAGAATTTGGAGCGTTTTCAATTGTTCGGAAGTACAGGTGATTTGACCTAGGCGAAGGGATAACTTATCCAGGTCTAGATAGCCTAGGACCAGCCAATCTAATTCTTCAGGGCCAACTTGGTGCCGAATGGCATTCTGTTTGGCTTGATGATACCAAGGGAGAAAAGATGAAGGGCTCACAAAGTGAATCTGAAAAGAATTTTTCATTGCTTGAGTATTAGCTAAAGAGTGGGGAACACAGTTTGATTTATTTTGCGCTTTTTTAGAAGTTTTTAGGGAATCTAAGAAATTGAAATATCCCATCGATCAACTAGTTAGAAACTATTTTGCGGGGAGCGGGGAGTATTGATTACTATATAGATAGGTATTCACACAACTCCTATAGTTTTTCGGAGCCCCTCCATGGCAGAGATTCCTTCCACCCCTGTTAGGTTACCTTCTAGTTTGCTTTCGCTGTCTGTTTTCCTATTGACGATACCCCTTTTCCTTGTTTTGCCTGTCCCCAATGACCTCGGAAGAGCTGCTTTATCTATCCTAATCGCATGGGTAGTTTTGTTGCTGGCTGCTTTCCTGCTTCCAACTCCTTGGGTAGAGCGATTCATCAGTAAGTCCGGCCTTTTAGTCCATGCTTCCGTTTCCTTTTTCTTTGGATTGGTCAGCAGTATCTTCCTGCCAATGAGCATGATTCCCTGGTTGGTCAGCTGGTTCGTGTTATGTTTTCTCTGGGTTCTTCTCCCTGGAGAAGATTTCCATGATCGCTTAGAAGAAAGATTTGACCGTCTACTAAGTTAGGTTGGATGTGCGTCTTGAGCTAACCCTAACCTGCTGTGCCTTTAATTCATCGGGTACGCCTTTGAGATAGAATTAAGAACCTCATTCATCCTTAAAGATAAGACCTGGAGGCTACCCTGTGAGTAAAGGGACGCTATTTGATAAAGTTTGGGACTTGCATACGGTTGGAACCTTACCCTCTGGGCAAACACAGCTATTTATTGGCCTACATCTTATTCATGAAGTAACCAGTCCACAAGCTTTTGCCATGCTCCGGGAACACGGCCTGAACGTGCTTTTCCCTGAACGCACGGTGGCCACGGTTGACCACATTGTGCCGACCGAAAATCAAGCCCGCCCTTTTGCCGATAGTCTGGCGGAGGAGATGATGCAGGCCCTGGAAAATAACTGTAAGGAACAGGGCATCACTTTTTACAACATCGGTTCCGGAAATCAAGGCGTTGTTCATATCATCGCTCCAGAGCAGGGGCTCACCCAACCAGGCATGACGATTGCCTGTGGGGATAGTCATACTTCTACCCATGGTGCTTTTGGGGCTATTGCGTTTGGCATTGGTACGAGTCAGGTCCGGGATGTTCTGGCTTCTCAAACTTTGTCCCTTTCCAAACTCAAGGTCCGCAAAATAGAGGTCAATGGAGATCTGCGGCCTGGTGTCTATGCCAAGGACGTAGTTTTGCACATCATCCGCACCTTAGGCGTCAAAGGGGGGGTTGGTTTTGCCTATGAATTTGCGGGCACCACTTTTGAACAGATGAATATGGAAGAGCGCATGACCGTGTGCAACATGGCGATTGAGGGTGGCGCCCGCTGTGGTTACATCAACCCAGATGCTGTGACTTATGACTATCTCCAGGGTAGAGATTTTGCTCCTAAGGAGGCAGAGTGGGATCGAGCCGTTGATTGGTGGAATAGTCTCCGCAGTGATACTGATGCCGTCTATGACGATGTAGTCGTCTTTGAAGCAGAGAAGATTGCTCCCACCGTTACCTGGGGAATAACACCAGGGCAGGGGATCGCCGTCGATGAAGTTGTTCCTCGGGCAGATACGTTACTCGAAGAAGATCGACCCATTGCTGAAGAGGCCTATAGCTATATGCATTTACATCCTGGAGTTCCGATTGAGGGTACCAAGGTCGATGTTTGTTTCATCGGTAGCTGCACAAATGGCCGGATCACGGACCTACGAGAAGCAGCCAAATTTGCCCAAGGTCGCCATGTGGCTAAAGGCGTAAAAGCTTTTGTAGTTCCTGGCTCTGAGCGGGTCAAGAAACAGGCGGAGGCAGAGGGACTTGATAAGATTTTCCTGGAAGCAGGATTTGAATGGCGTGAGCCAGGCTGCTCAATGTGTCTCGCGATGAATCCTGACAAACTTCAAGGGGATCAGCTCAGTGCTTCATCTTCTAACCGTAATTTCAAAGGCCGCCAGGGTTCATCCTCCGGTCGCACCTTATTGATGAGTCCAGCGATGGTGGTAGCTGCGGCTGTTACTGGGCAGGTCTCTGATATCCGCGAGCTCTTGTAGTGATTCAGAAGGGGGGTCATGTGACCCCCCTTTTTTATTTATCTAGCCTGGTCTTTTCCACTAATCAGTGCTTAACCAGCAATCTCGTTAACCTGACCAGATGCCAAGTCAAGAGGGAAGTTGTGCGCATTACGCTCGTGCATCACTTCCATGCCCAAGTTAGCTCTGTTCACGATGTCCGCCCAGGTGTAAATCACACGGCCCTGAG
>JBAUTB010000044.1:0-5268 GCA_049582005.1 Gloeobacterales cyanobacterium
TTTAGTCCGTGAAAACCCTGAAATTAGGTGGGCGAAAAAGTTGCGATAAACGTTGAACCCCCTTCTGCTACTGAAAAAAGTCACAGTAAAGGAATACTCATGACAGGAGAGGGGTAAGTTTGTCATGATGAGAAATAAAATGTCAATAAGCAATGCTTATGCCTAATTTTGAGATATCTTTGCCTGAGTCGATAAAAGTATATGTTGATGAGCAAGTAGCAAGCCGGGGCTACAGTACAATCAGTGCATATTTTGAAGAATTAGTCCTGAATGAGCAGAAAAATAATGCCTATAAACGCCTTGAAACCCTTTTTGAAGAGAGTTTAGATTCCGGAGTTGCAACTCCGATGACGGGACAGGATTGGGGAATTATTCGGCAGGCTATACGAGCAAGCACTACACAAGGCCAGCACCCGACTAATGCCTGATATCAGTAAACATCCAATAGTCATCCGCGACTTGATAGAGCTAGCTACAGCTCTTGCCAAAGACAATCAAAGTGCAGCAGAGCGCTTTTTGATCATTGCAGAAGAGACCTTTAAGTTGTTGGATAGGCTGCCAGGGATCGGGCAACTGATTGAGCTGGCAGATCCTCGTTTTGCAGATGTGCGCCAATATCCTATGCAAGGGTTTAAGGGCTATATCATCTTGTACCGAACAACCGACCTCGGGATAGAGATTTTGAGGGTTTTGCATGATAATTTTGTTCGGGCAATGTCTATAGATGAAAGTGTAGGCAGATAGGAATAAACCCCCACAGCCTTCAATCGTTTCCCTTGTGCGTAGCGCAGTGCGGGCAACAGACATTCTCTTCATAGGATGCAGATGCTTTATCCTCTGCAGATATGGGATGTCCACAGGCTTGGCATGAGGCATAGGAACCGACGGCGAGGCTATGGTCAATTGCTACCCGTTGATCAAAAACAAAACATTCCCCTTGCCAGAGGCTCTCCTCTAACGGAACCTCTTCTAGATATTTAAGGATGCCTCCTTGTAGGTGATATACCTCTTGAAAACCTTGTTCCAAGAGGAAAGATGAGGCCTTTTCACATCGGATACCGCCTGTGCAGAAAAGAGCTACTTTTTTATGCTGATCAGGGTCCAAATGAGTACGCACATACTCTGGGAATTCTCGGAATGATGCTGTCCGTGGATTTTCTGCCCTCTTGAAAGTCCCAATGTGTACTTCAAACTGATTACGGGTATCGATGACCAGTACATCCGGGTCCGTAATTAAAGTATTCCAATCTTTAGGCTGGACATAGGAACCAACTTTTTTTTCAGGATCAATTCCTGGCAGCCCTAAGGTAACAATTTCTTTTTTCAAGCGCACTTTCATCCGTTTGAAGGGGGGGCTTTCGGCGTAGGACTCTTTAGGTTCAAGGTCTGCTAATCGCGGATCAGAACGCAAAAAAGACAACAGCGCATTAATGGCTGGACGTGATCCGCTTATCGTTGCATTAATACCCTCTTCCGCCAGCAGGATAGTGCCTTTGATACCTTGTTTTTGGCAGTAGGTTAGCAAATTTTCTCGCTTTTCTTTATAGTCCGCTAGTTTTATAAATTTATAAAAGGTTGTAACGACTTGAGGGTTCGTCTTCATTACCTTGGCTTTAAATTGAAGGCTATCGCTAGAAAATACTTTACAACAACATATCTTTGAATAGCTCCTTTGGCTGCTACCTCTGAATCCCACATGCGCGATATTGGGATCTGAATGGAGGCTAAGCAAATTTTGCCAGCGTAACTCCTTCATGCTTGAGTAGCCAGCGTTTACGATCGATTCCCCCGGCATACCCTGTGAGACTCGCATGTGCACCAATTACCCGATGACAGGGCAACACGATAGCGATGGGATTGAGTGAATTAGCCATGCCGACAGCCCGAGATGCCTGAGGATTACCTAATTTCTTTGCCAGTTCACCATAGGAGATTGTGGTCCCTGGGGAAATTTTACGGAGGGCTGCCCAAACGCTCTGTTGGAAAGGGGTGCCTCCTGTTGCAACCGGAATATGTTCTACAGCTCTGTATTCACCTGCCAAATAGGCTCGAACTCGTTCACTAAAGCCTTGTGGATTTGCCTTTTGTATAAAAGTGATGGTCCCAAAACGTTTCTGAAGCAGTTTCAACATACGGGATTCATAGTCTGCAAAATCTAGCGCACAGAGATATTCACCATCGGAAACTATGACCATAGTTCCAATTTCAGAGTCTATTTTGTCAATCTGAAACTCCATCATAGAGATGCTTTGCCCCGGCTAGTGCGCGGTCATTGTCAGCTCGGACTGGATCAGGATTTCTATACGCTCGAAATAGACTCACAGAAGTGAGCGTTCATCGACTTAACTACTACTGTACAGAGCCTTGAAGTTTCAGAATTCAGCCGAACGCATCCATGACTTAAAGATGCTTTTCCACCGCATTGGTCAACGTGGTTTTGGGTACAGCACCCACTACCTGCTCAACCACCTGGCCATTTTTGAAAATGATCAAGGTTGGAATGCTACGGATACTATATTCTTTGGCAATATTGGGACTTTCATCCGTATTGACCTTTACAACCTTAAGTTGGCCATCATACTGGGTAGCGACTTCATCCACTACAGGAGCAACCATGCGGCAGGGACCGCACCAGGGTGCCCAAAAATCTACGAGGACAGGAATCTTACTATCGATGACTTCCTCCTGAAATGTAGAGTCTGTAATAGATACGACTGATGACATGGGCACCCTCCTTTGGTTAGTTCGATTTTTTCGAACAATTAAACTATAGCGTTTGCTATGACATAATCACAAGTATTATGCGGCTCATTTATCACCCAGACCAAAAAGATATTTCCCTGGCAGGGGTACTTTACGCTTTAGGAGACCCTGTCCGCTTAGAAATTGTGCAGCGATTAGCACGCAGTGGAGCCCTGCCCTGTTGTGCTTTGTCCGGACCAGTCGCCAAGTCTACCCTTTCCCATCACTTCAAAATATTACGGGAATGTGGGGTTCTCTTTTGCCGTAAAGAAGGCACCCAACATATCAATTCTCTTCGTCGCGAAGATTTAGATTTCCTTTTCCCTGGTCTTTTGGATGCTGTTTTGAATGCAGCCCATGATGACAGCAGTAAAGCTAATGCTGAAACCCAGCGTGCCTAAGGAGAGAAATCCTTAGGCCTAACCATCTGGTTTTAGATTCACCCACTTAGGCGATACCGCGTTTGAGGATAATCTCGGTGCGTGCATCAAACATTACATCAGCTATTCCAACGACTTCCCACCCCTCACTGCCTAGTCGGTTAAGGATCTCCAATAGGTTGGCTCCGAGTAATTTTGGGGTGCTGGCAAGATACCAGAGCACGCCACTATCGACAGAGTCGTCATTTTTTCCAATTAGAAGCTCGTACTCAAATGTGTTCATCGTTTAGTCTCGACGCTGCCTTTAGTATCCTGGCTAGCCTATGCCACGGCACAGAGCTTTAACGAAACGATACCAAGGATTCTCCTTAGAAGGCATGCGGTGTCGAGGTGTGGACCAATGACACGCTGTTCTCTTGCCTAGGGCCATACTGGTTTGACTCTTGATTGACTACCCTTTATGTTCTGTGTTCAAAACGTATCTCTGCCCACATTAATCTTTTTGTTTACATCTTTTTCTATAGTCTTCTCACTCATTCCACTAAAGCACATGAAACGTTCATAATTTCAAGGTCAATATATTGTATAATTTGCTGCATTTTTATGTTTTGGTTTTTAGGTTTGTAGGAAATGGTTAAATTGGAGCTTTTTTGAAAAACACCGAATCTTAGTCAAAATCTCACCTAAGGAGAGTGCCTGTAGGTTTCAATCGTGAATGCTCCCTGAAGTGAGCTATTTATAACGAGAATAGACGTATAAGTTGTCCCAATTTTGATTCTATAGAATCCAATAATTAGATCCCCTGTTCCTCTTGGATCTACTCGAATATGAAGATTAGCAAATTTCTGCTTAAACCTGATCAATGCTTCAAAGAAAAGACTATAACCAAAGAGAGGAGGCAATCCTCAGTGCTGGGGGAAGGGACAGCGTTCTTGCTTTAAGAAATAAAAAGCAGGAAATATTAGTTTGGAGAGCGATCGTAAATGACACAAAAATTAATAGGACAACCCGTATCTGAGGGAGAATCAATTGCCGAAACAATCTATGGGGAGTTGACGGTACGTCCGCGTTCTATTGTGCAACTTAGCCAGGATCTCGCCCTGGCGCCCTGGAAAATTTTCCGTGCGGTACATGAACTAGATAAAGTTGGCAGAGCTGCTTACTTGCCAGCTCGGGGGCACTGGACGGTCAAAGATTTATCTAACTCATCTAACCCTTAGATCCATTCGCCACAAGCCAAATTAAATACAGTACAAACCACATTATAGACAACTACATGGAGTCTATAATCCCCTGTATAATGCAGTTCTTTCTGATGGCTCCTGTTTTTATCGAAGTATGTAGCGTGGAGGAAGTCCCTCCAGGCACCGGAAAATTAGTGATGGGACCTTTTGATAAGCCCATGGCCCTGTTTAATGTGGCTGGGAATTTTTTTGCTATCAATGCTATCTGTCCTCATATGGGAGGCCCCCTGCAAAGTGGCAAATTAGAAGGTAATGTTATTTACTGCCCGTGGCATCAGTGGAGTTTTTGTGTGGACACAGGAGAAGCAGACCATCCTGGAGGACATCGAGTTTCTGCTTATCACGTAAAAGTCCAGGAAGGAGTTGTTCTAGTTGGCTGGCTAAAACAGTGAAGACTTAACTTTTTGAGGTGAACGCACTTAGAAAAGGTCCAAAACTTCTTGACTTCTCCATTAGGATTTCTATCCGCTGCAAAACCCGTCAGAAAAGGTCTTCAGGCCATTGTAGGGAACCGTGGATTACCGCAAGGATCTCTACCTGTTCACCCACCGTATAGGGAACCACAAAAGGAATATTCGACACAGGCAATTCTCGAGTATTGCTGACTCGTCCCGGTCGCCCAGCGAAGGGAAAGCGTTCTAAGGTCTTGGCTACCTGCTTAATATGCGCGATAAAGCGTGGTTTGGAATCGAGATCGAAGCGCTTACGGATACGGGGAAGATCCTCGATGGCGCGCCTACGCCAGAGTACCTTCACTCAGCCTGTTTCCATTTGTCAACACGACTTGGAAGGTTATTTTAGCCAGCGCCAAATTGTTGGCAACACAAACTTGCTCCTAGCTATGGCTAGAAACAACAGGTTATCGTCACAACTGTCCGAGCTTTACCAACTTCAAGGCTTTC
>JBAUTB010000045.1:0-2617 GCA_049582005.1 Gloeobacterales cyanobacterium
ATCGGCTGGAGTAGTGGGCTTTGTGGGGGCAGACTCGTTACTTGAACTCATCTCTCCGTTAGACCAGATTTTGCTTCTTTTCGCAATCCCTGCTGCCTTTCTATACCAGCGGTTATTGAGAAGTTACCGTAACTCTTGTTGGTGATCTTGAAGAAGAGAGATTACTTGATTTTTACTTTTTACGGGCACTGCTTGCTAAACCAACGCATCTACTATCAGGCTTATAATAACCCCTCCCAGCTTCCCCTTGAGGAGAGGTGCTACATACTCATGACCGAGTTTGAACTGCAAGATCCTCAACCTGTCCAATTTGCTCCCAATCAATGATCGCAACCCACATCTTTTCCATATCAGAGTATTGCACTGTGCCATCAACTTCTACATCTTCACTATAAAGTGTCAGCAGTTGACCATCCTTTAACTCAATATGGTGACGAGCCAAGTCTTCAATGGTACCAATACAGTTCAGCCGTAACCGCCCCTCAGCATCAGCATTATGAAAATCTGCGAAGACTCTGGGATGACTCATAGGGATGTTCCGATTATGTCTATTATATCCACCTCTCACCACGATGGCTTCGTCTGGAATGCTCTCCACAAGGACAATCTATCTGCTGGATGTACGCGCTACACTTTACCAGAAATTATCTCCTTACCGAGATGAACAGTTAGGCTCGACAATTTGTTAGCTGGCTGGCTGCACACTACTACTTAACTGACCCATCTCAACACTCACTGTATCAAAACGATCATCTCCAGGATGGTAAGATAGGACCTCTAACCCAATCGGCTCACCGCTAGAAGCATCCTTGATGAGAATTACACCATCTCCAAGTTCAGTACAAAGCTGATCTTTTCTTGGGGCTTGCCAGAACACGCTTAATAGTTCCGTTTCAGGTTGATAAAACACTTTTATTTGAGCCATACTGTTTTGCCTTCTTTGATTACATCTGTCTGATAAGCTGTGATTAGAAATCCGTCTCCATTTGAGCGCCGAGCTACTGCGACTACCCGCCATTTTTCTCGACACATCCGACACCCGAATTCTCATGCCCCGCTCGCACAAGCGTTGCGAAGCAACATACAAGGACGGCCACCACACTGCTTGGGATTAACGGTAATTCTTCCCTGTAAGGTGGACATACGGTTCATAACAAATGGTCATCAAGCTAAGATTTTTCAATCATAATACTTTTCAACTTGCAAAATGGGCTGCCCCAATATCTTGAACCATTAAATAAACAACAGAGGACCTCAGAGGGTAATCACAACAAGGGTTCACGACAGTCTACTCCAACCGACTTCTCAACCCATTTTTACGACTGAGGTTTGATTTCAAACTCCAACTTGGCACGATAGAAACAAACATCGAATTCCAGAAAAAAGTTGGTTTGTCCGAGGATAAGAGGGGCGTTTGGACTGCTCACCCAGGCAAATACCAATCGTACTGGAGCAAATTCGGCAATTTCTATTGTTGCGAAGAAGGGCATTGCTAGCTGGCTACCGAGGTTGCCTGCCAATTGGATGACAGCTTTACGCTCGTCCCAAACTCCCCCCAGCAGAAGGCCTAACTCATAAGGCATCACGTTAACGGTAGCACCGCTATCGACCAGCCCGCTAGCTTCTATGCTGTACTGCTCTCGACGTAGGACCAGCGGAACTCTGGGTAAACTATCATACTGATTTTGGGCAGAACTTGTGGTGGAATACTTGAACCGCATATGCCCTAATAACCTGCATCCTCTTTTTGAAGGGCTTCCATTAAAGCAGCACCCGCACCAAAGCTATTGTAAGGAGTTGGAAGGTCATAAGTCTTGAGGGATTCTAGTGGCGCGATATCCTCAATCGTGTCTAAATCTTCTGCAAGGATACGAATCAGCTTGAGTTTTTCTGATGTAGAAAGTTGTCGAACGACAGGGAGTACTTCTGCTAGGGTCATCACGCTTGAGCCTCCAATAAATGCCATATACAGCTTACTCAATTTATAGAGGTGCTCACTCAAGAATAAGGAGTGAGTATTTTATCGATGGGTCGCTGATAACAATCAAAGCCGTCCCAGTTCCTTTAGGTTTGTCAAGTCCAATTCCAAGTCTTCAACATCATAGGAGTAGAGTGGAATGTTGTGCTGCTTGAGGAGTTGACGAAAGGCATTGGGTTGCAGATCTGCTAATTGGCTTGCATAGGCCAGAGTTAAATGCCCTATCTGAAACAGGTGTAGTGCAATTTCTTGGCAAAACTCGCTTGGGGTAAGCTGCGATGCTTCCAGGATTTCGTCTGAGATGATGACACTCATGGCAGAATTGCTTCACTGATGCGTATTTTTAGGGTAGCCCAAAATCCGAAAATCTCACCACCAAGCTCAAACTGAAGCGATTTAATGACAAGGTTGAGCAACTCTCAGACTAATATTGCGCAAAACTAACCAGGACTATGCAGTTCGATCCCCCTGCCTTCGGCATCCCCCTTAAAAAGGGGGATTTAGGGGATTTAATAGGATTCCCCTCCTTTTTAAGTGGGGCGTAGGGGGGATCAAGGTTAGGCTTCAAGTACGCGAATTAAGTAATGCTATTAGACCGAATGTTCTGGTGATCCAAGTAGCAATTGACCGATATGCATC
>JBAUTB010000046.1:0-8981 GCA_049582005.1 Gloeobacterales cyanobacterium
ACCTGACTGTTTGGGAAAACCCCGTTTCCCCATGGTGCTCGTGCTTCCCCTCACTACCTACCGTGCACAGCCTTGGGCTGTATCCTTTCCCAAGCTCTATCCATTCCTAGACGCCGGGGCTGGAAAACTGAACAGTCCATCCACTGTTCTCATGGACCAACTCTGTGCCGTAGACCAGACCCGTGTACGTGGATATATCGGTACCTTAACCCCTGAACAGTTTGCCCCCATTCGAGCAGGACTCAAACAGTTGTTCCAAGAATAGTAATAGCAGCGTTCCAAACACTAAGATTTTTCTAGGCTTACCCCCGCATAAAAACAACCCTTCCCTAAAAGACCCTCAAGCGCGACCGTCCGGTATCCATCAGAAAACTTGCTCTACCTTTTGGCGCGAGGGTAGGACAGGAGCCACGCGACGGGGACCCCGGATGCACCGACCCAAGAAGGATATTAATGCCTTGCGCAACCCTGTAAGAGGAGGGAAGAAAGGGAGTTTACACAATTTACTAAACTCCAACCTCGAAGTAGGTGAAGGGCCTGCCTAAACTTGCCCTCTCTGGGTGATTTTTGCGCTCTATCCCACTAAACCGAAAAATAATCCTATCGGCATACAGGTTCACAAGGAACCCTCCGGGTCACGGCTCCCCCCTTGGCTTGGGGCTATACTTCTGTGATTATGCTCTCCATTATTTGAGCAACTTCACCGGACTCTAACACCGCGCTGTTGATCCCAGTGAAGGGGTTTTCTAGCTTTTGGTAGTGGAGAATCAGGAATTTGACCGACTGAAACGCCATATTTCCAGTTCGATGGACAGATTGCGATATAGCGAGCATATCCCCCTAAACCCCCTTGGAACTTGGGATAGCCGATTGCTACCAATGCACCCGTCTCCGGGACTTGATCGAGATTCGCAACGCCCTCCGCTTGGGTGTAGCCATTCTTCAACAACCAAGCTTCTCCTTCCAAGGTCGGTGTACTATCGGTATCTAACGGCTCATGTCCGTGGAACAGAATCCGCCTTTGCAAGTGCAGAAATTTAAGTGCATCTAACGAAACTCCCGGAAATTGAGTGCGCGTTGCAAAATCAGGCTTCGACCATTCTTTTGACCAATCGGAACGCACAAAGACCACTGAACCTTCAGGAATTCTGCCATGCTGTTTTTCCCACGCCAGAATATCTTCGACCTTAAGGGAATAGTTAGGGTCTTTAACAACTTTGTCCTGTATGGGAATCACGACTAGGGGACGAACGGCAAAGGTGGGGGGTAACTCATCAATAGATGGATAATCAGGATTCCAATGAGCAGGCGGATCGAGCTGAGTGCCAAGCTGGTCTGTGGGGAGAACATAGTTTGTTGCCTCAAAGCCATCGGCTTGATAGGTGTAAGCTTTGCTGGTTTTAGGATTGACCGTAGCTGAAAATTTGGGAGAGTCAAACCCCGCCCAAACGGGCATTGCAGGCGTAATGGTATGGGTTAAATCAACATATTTAGCAGACTTGAGCGACTGCTGGTACACCTGCCACAGCGGTGGTTGAAGACGAGGTTGGGCAATGGCAATCGAGACACAAGCGATCGCGCTCAGGAAAATACTTAAAACGAGAAATTGAAATTTCTTCATAGGGATTGAGCCGAAATGGAGGTAAAACATTATCATATCGGCTGGAAAAGCTTATCTATAGAGGATTTCAAGGCTTACAACTATCATTTCTTGTTGAGAATAACCTGCACTTCCATCCACCCAAACGTCTTTGAAACGCCCTGGAGCCAGCTCCTTTTCCTGACCAGCAACGAAGTAGTCCCCGATTTTTTTTCAATAGCCCCTTGACAAATTGCACTTTTCCTTAATTTGCTACCAATGCTCACGATTTGGGAACTCGTTTAAATCCAGCCATCCCCCCTCGCGTGTACCAATATTCCCATTGCCCCCCGGAAGCCGTTGACCAATCCTTGAGATCGAATTGTCCACTTCCTGATTGCTTTCCCGCTATCCGGTAAACTTTGACCGCTTGGCCCCCGTTATCCCAGATTAACGGTTTATCCAGTTGAATTTGTTCTGGAAGCGCTCCATTGGTTTGGAGAAAATAGGCATCCTGTCCCTTCTCCGTACCGTTCCCGTAGACTGTCGCGATTCCCTTCTCATCGATCGCCACGAATGCGCCTTCTTCTAAACCGATCGCGTAAGCGGGGAGTCGATCGCGATTATCGTACACATTGCGAGCGAGAAAACCGAAAATTCTTCCGTATCGCTGTTCTGGATTCTCTGTATCCCGACGATCTAGATGGGTGTCGGTAATCACTCCTTTGAGAAAAGGAACCTGGATAAAATCACTTCGATAGAAATCTTTCGTATTGTGGCCAAAAGGATTGTTCAAGATTTCCGAACTCAACACTCCCTCGTGGGCGGGAGCGTAGTAAAAATCCCCTAGAATCGCCATTCCCGCGCTCGTTCCCGCCACAGGAACTTTTTTTTGGAGGATAAGCGAGTTAATTACCTTTTCTACCTCGGTTTCCTCCCATATATCCTCGTACAGATTCTGATCTCCCCCCGCGAAAAACAAGATATCTGCATCGCGAATATATTGAATGACTTCGGGATTGTTGGCCACCTCCCGACTATCGATCGAGAGTTCGGCCGCCGAATGGATAAGCTCTCGATAATTCTCGCAGATCCAGTCCGCTTGTGTACCTAACTTGCCAATACGGAGAACTAAATAATTTCCTCCTCTGGCTCGATCGAGTAGCCATTTTGTTGCTTCCCCTTCTCCCGATTTTCCTTCCTCCGCTCCCCCGATCAATAAAACACCCGCTCGACGATCGATCGAGGTTGGGGTGGCCTCGCCACAACTGCAATGGTAGTGAAAATTCTTGCTATCATCCTCAGACATCGTTTATCCCCTCGATTACAATAGACCCTATTAACGCAAGTTGGTAGTAGACTTGGGCGGAAATACACCCACCGTTTTTTGCGTTAAGTACCCAATAATGATGAATGCATGTTCATAAAGTAATAACTCAAGTTGCTAGTTATCCCGATAGGGATTGAGCAATAAAATCCTCTCCAGAAACCATTACGCAAGGAGAGGAGAAAATGTTTACCAAAATTATAGCCCTCTACGTCATCATTGAAGATTTGCTTAAGGCAATGGGGCACCGTGAAGGCTGTCGCTGTTTCTCTGGAATGATCCCAAGAGCATCATTTTTTTGAGCCTCATCGGTTTTAACTAAATCCAACGGGCAATATCCATAGGCTCTCTCTGAATCAAACGAACTAAATTTATAGTGTGTAAAATCTTTCACCCTTCTATTGAAGCAAGAATCTCATGCGCTTTGGACTTGGAATTGTCAAGGGTATGTTATTGAGAGTTTTGTCCAGATACTGCCATGGCAATCAACTGCTGTAAAAATCAGGGAGCTTTCCCCAAATAAATATTTTTAGGCTTGCCTCTCCAAGAAAATTGTAGATAGCGGTAAGACTTCCCATTTTTCTTTTTGAGATATTCTGATCCCCTGCGAACTTCGCCAGTTTCCCAAACAACGACCTCTAGTGAGGTTTTGTGGATATAAAACCCGCGCTTAAACATCCATGACGAAGAATCAGAAAGAGTTGGAGGAGCAAGCCCAGCAGCTCGTCGTTGGAAGAGAGCAAGAGTATCAGCGGAATGAGGCATGCGTCTGGCAAAAGTACGGTATAGCTATACCGTACAGATTTTCTTTGTGATGAGAGCGTAACAAAAAGTTTACTCTCCAGTTACTGCTTTTAACGCTGACAATTTTACAAAGCCATCCGAACTTAGGATTCACCCATAAAGTCCAGGTCCTGCTTGCTTCCTAGATTTTGATGGCCTCCGACTAGGCAAGTTTTTCTAACGCTACAAATGCATCTGTTTTTGGATCGCGAATAAATACGGATCCTACGGGTTTCTTAAGATAGGCAATAATATTTGGGTCATAATTAGCAATAGTATTCACATCGTGGACACCAATATTATTTGGATTATCTATATATTCATTAGGCTCATCCCCTGATAGGAAACGCCAACCACTATCAATAGGACTCTCGGGACTTTCACGATAAAAATATCCGATTCTACATCCTTCCACCGTTATTTTATCTGTCGCAAAGCATGCGCCATATCCTGTAGCAATTGGTTTGATTTCATAACGCCTTTTTAAGTATATTTTGCTCGGCATGTCTTCTCCTTACAATAAAGCTCAGTGAGTAGTCATCGTAGTGTGTGAATTAATTATTTATTGATATCAACTGAAGTAACCTTCTTTAGCTCTGCATAACGCTTTACTCACTGCTGCTTAACCCGAACTCATATTAATTAGCTAATTAGCCCACTCCATATCTAAAAGACGACCCAATTGCTGGACACTCAGCCAGTCCAAACCCCGTAGCGTTACCAAAGACTGCTGAGGGTCGCTGGTACTGATAAATTGCTGCTTAAATTGCTTCCAGCCAAATAGTTGAATCATCAAGGCACACTGACTAGGACCCAAAGCCACCTCAGATGGCATCCATTCCTGTGCGTTAGGCGCGGTGTATTGGTCAACTCCATAGGGATTAAAATCAACATAAACCTTGATCAAGTCTGGCCATATTTCTATGAGCTTACTTTCTCCAATTGCTCGACTAAACGCTACCCAACAATAAGCCTCAAAGAAAGTTTGTGGAGTAAGCTTCAAGGACATGCCAGAAGTAAAATCAGAAGCTGGCTGAGTTTGGATAAGCATGACGGATCTCAGTGGACGTGATGTAGTAGTGATTCAGCATCTTTCGCTCCTGAATTTATTATGTTCAAAATGATAGTGTCCTTTTTAAAGGATGGCTGAAGACTGCTTAAGGTCTTAATAAAGAGTGATTGTCGTGTGTCTGTACTTAAATATTTTTATCTTCTCTTTGTCTTTATATTGCCTCCTGGTAAGGCTTTGGGAGATTTGCTCTATAAGCCTAAATCTCTATTTTTTAAATGCCTATTTATCGATTATCTGCAAGTTGTTGAAATTAGTTAAGTAAGATTACTCAAATACTAAAGCCTTGGCATGTGTGATTCCACGTAAACAATTTAAAATATTAAACTAGCAACCTAAGTTGCTAGTTATTAACACGGATATACAGCGTTTTTCAGGTACATAAGGGGCACTAAATTTTAGCCATCACCTGAATGGCTTCGGATAAGATGCCGCGCTTGCTACCGCCGAACAGTAAGCCGAGAAAATCCCTGCAGGGCGCAGCTTGCAAGTGTCCGCTCGATTGGCTGGTTAGGTTTCAAGCGTTAGTACCATTTCGTCGGTTGGCTTGAAACCCAGACGCTCGTATATAGGGCGGCCGGCATCTGATGCAAGCAGACGAACTATTGTGACATTCCTACTCTTCAACCAGCCCAAGGCGTCTTTGTTCAATCGCGTAGAAATACCCTGTCCCCGGAGTTCGGTTTCGGTGAATACGTCTCCGATGAACCCATAGATTCCCAGATGGAAGTAACAAAATGGAAGGTCGGACTTTATGAAGGCCCCCGCCGATGCAACGATATAGCCTGCATTCTTTGCGATGAAATGAATTGCTAAGGATTCCCGATATAGTCGCACGTAGTCTTCTAAGACATGTTCCGCAGCGGCTGCCGACAGCAGGCCCTCATGACCCGCCTCTTTGAACATTGCAATTTTCAGCTCGACTATTCTTGGCAAGTCGCCAGGTTCCGCAGAGGTGAATTCTAGGGTCATCACTCAGTCCTTGATTCTTGAAACCTAACGCTGGAGTTAAGCGGCGCCGCGTCAGCGGTGTCCGCTTGAATGACTTGTTTATATGAATTTTACTTCACGTTCTTTTGAATGAAATTATTCAATTCACTCAACGACCTCACATGAAAAACCCTTTTATCAGTTGCCTGCGCTTTGACTCGGTCAAGGAACTCCGAAGTCCAAAACATGGGGGATAATCCAAGATACTTCCAGCTTGTAAGGGTTCCCTTTAAAACAGAGCTCCCCTCTGGCCAACCTTCAGGCTTCACAACGGGACTTTTCAATAATCTTTTGGTAGTTAACCAATAATGTTGCCAATAAGGCAAATCAACATAAATCAAGGTATCTGCTGCTTTAATACGAGACCAAAATGAGTCTAGAGATCCTAAACCTTCTATGATCCAACTATCTTGGCTTATCAAATTGTTATGGGCTTCCTTGTATTGTTGGGGCGAGACTTTTTTCCCATTTTCTTGGTACTCAATCAAATCTAATGGATACAATTCCAAACCAGTTGCAGCTGAAAGCTTTTTACTTAAAGTTGACTTTCCCCCGCCAGGCTTTCCGAACACAGCAATCCTTTTCATAGCCTAAATATATCCCTTCTACTTATTCGAATTCATATAACCAGTGATTAGACAGTTTCTGGATATCTCCACTGGGAGAATATCTGCACATTTGTAATAATAGACAGCACAAGCAGCCATGAACAAGTTTCAAGAGATTAACGCTAGTTACGACGAAGTGCTGAGGTCGCAGAATGTCCCACAAGAGCGTTGATCAGAGCACCAGAAATGAGTGCGGTTTTCCCTCCATTTCTGCGGTAAGTAGGGCATCAACCTACCGTCCTTGGGGGTAATTGCGTCGTTAGCATGGGTACTATCTCCTTAAGAAGTCTAGGTATATTCGTTTGTCCCGGTTGTCGGCCTATCAGCCGGGTTTTTTATTAGCACTCCCAGCGCACCAGAGACTAGGGGCATTGTTTACTACTGAAGGGTCGGCGCATCGTCTTCAGATATACCCGCTTCCTCAAACATCTTCAGCGCTGGCCTAGCCTTCTCACGCGCTGCACGATATTCTTGCCTCAGCTTCACGTAACTGCCCAAACTATCTATTTGACTCAATAGCTGCTCGGCCTCTTCCTCCGAAATGTCTTCGTTAGAAAATAGCTTTTCGAGCAAAGGTTTAACATTAGCCACATCCCTGCGACCTCTCTGTACACTCAACTTTAGAGCTACAAGTGCCTTCACCTCGTCAATTGCCCGTTCAGATTCGCTCTTCTTCGATTGTCTAGGTGTACGCTTTTTCTTCTCAGGCTCAACAGGCTCAAAGGTATCCGTACCGAAATTACTTTCTATTTCAGAGGCAGGAAGCTCTACATCCTGTAATGCCTTTTGGCCTAGCACGTGAGCTTCGCTTACAAGGACCTCTTTCTTTTCTTTAGCAGCAACCATTTGATAAACTCCTTGCAGTTAATATTCTCCAGCAATTATACCCAATAACAGTTAGATATTCAATGCATTAATGCGCTTTATTAAGACTAAGAATAAGTGCATTAAAGCATTGCTTCGCTTTCCTCTCTCTCCTTATATTTAAATATTTAAGTCGTTAATAGACCCCTATAGACCCAACGGAATGAGAGCATGCCAAACAACACCCCCAGCGCACACAGCACCGGGGGCGATTAGAAGTCATCCCCTACCTCTGGCATCTCTAGCATCTCTAGACTATCCCCACCCTCCTCAGCGTTCTTAGGACCACCCAAGAGCTGAAGGCGGTCACACAAGAAATTCGTAAACGTCCGCTTCTGCCCATCAATCTCTTTACGGGTTTGGTCGATATGTCCCTCTACCAAGACTTGCCTCCCCTTTTTCAGGTGCTCCGCTACCTTGAATTCCCCAAGCTTCGTGAAGTCGATAAACGCCGCTTCTTGTCCCTTCTGCGCTGCCCCATCCAAGGCAATCGAGAACTTGGTAATCTGCATTCCTGAGTCCAGGTACTGCACTTCACAGTCTCGGACCAAATTGCCAATCATCATCACTTTGTTAAGCAGGGGATATCTTTTGTCTGTTGTGCTCATCATCTTTTCTCCTGAGATTTGGTCAGTGATAACCCCTAGTGCTTTGTTTTCACTGGGGGACTGTGTCAGCTAATTCTCTTCAACCCTCCTGACTTTTCTCCAAAGTCCGCCAGCCAAAGCTTTCAAGAAATCTTATCCAAAACCATGCTGAAAGTCTTTTTCTGCTCCCTTTTGGCAGGGATGACGCCTCTATGTCTTACTGGGCAAGCTAAAAACTCTTAGGGTTTGCAAGTCTTGTCCAGCAATCGTTTCAGGACTTAACGTGAAAATCAGATCTCGGTCATACCCCTATTTCAGAGCATCCAATACTTTCTGATGGACCATTCCTTTCTCCGTAGCAAGGAATTGAAAAAACTTCTTCAACGCCACCCGTAAGTCACTTTCAGTGGCAGAGTCCATCACCTTACGCTTGTACCAACTGCGGAAATGACTATTCACCATCCCTTTCGTGATGTCTTCAATTTTCTCCACATCGGTGTAGCCACAAATAAAATGGATGAACAAATCTACAATCCCCGTATGCTTCCGCACTGTTTTAGGGACGTATTGCGCCGCTAAAAACTCGGCAAATTCTTGATTCAGTTGTTCCAGGGATTCACGAAAAGGGGCTCGCTGGGCTTCTGCCTGTTGGAGCGCCTCGAAGTACTCAGCCATTTTGTCGCCTGGAATGACCACCCTACCCGTAAAAACTTTTGCCATTGCCACTTCTCTCAATTGCAGAACTTGGCACCATTGTAAAACAAGCTCTCTAACCCGCTTTTACCAGGTGAGCGAACTCATCTAAAAGATTACTGTTCCGAACTTGGCAGATTCATTAACGTCGAGGCCACGGAGAGATGGAATTCATTGCCTATATCTTGCAGGTGAAACTCGATGATAAATCGCTTGTTGTCAGCAAAAAGTGTCTGTTTTCGGGCAATTAGTTCATCCATGATCTCCTGTGCATCCTGCCGAGCCAGCGGGTCATTCCCCGTTGTACCCTGCTCGATTACCTGGTCAATCATCTGCCGCCGTTCACTCTCAGGCATGAGCGCTAAATTCCAGGCAATAGCCGCAATGCTAAACAACTTCTCACGCTGACTATGATTCCTCGCAAAGTCCAGATAAGGTTCAACAAGTTCTTTCAAAACCTCAGACATCTTCACTTCGCCTT
>JBAUTB010000047.1:0-28362 GCA_049582005.1 Gloeobacterales cyanobacterium
CCAGGTTCCTTTAGTTGCAGCCAAGGTGGAACAGATGAAGCAGGAACGCAAGGATTGGTTCCGCAGCTATCTACTCCCAGAAGCCTTAGGACGTCTAAAGAGAGGGGTTGGCAGAATCAGAGAGTCCAAAGGTTTGGTGGCTGTCCTAGACCCGCGCATCCATAATCCCAACTATGGATACACGATCTTAGAAAGTTTGGCTCCCTACAGAAAAACTACCCATCCCCCAAAATCATGAGAACGAGCTTCACTTTTTCAAGATCTACTTTTTCGGAGTCTCAGATGCAGCGGGAGGCGTGGGCGAAGCGGGGGGTGCCGCAGCAGGTTTTGCAGGATCTGGCTTCGGAGCTTCCCCTGATTTGGGAGCAGGTTTGCCCGGTTCCGGATAAGGCTTGTAGGAACTCACCACTTTCAAGGATTCGGCAGAAGGAACAAGCTGTATGGACTGTGAGAGCGAGTCATCATTCTTTTCTAGGACGTCTACCAATTGACCGAGCGTGGTCATTTCCACGTAAGCATCCTTGATCTCAGGACTTTTCTTTTTCGCATCCTCTAATTGCTGGAAAACGAGGTCATAGCCAAGATACATGGGTGTAACATTCTGGTTAGCGCCCTTTTCACCAGGAACTTGCAGGGAAAGAGGAACAACTTTGCCATCCTTTTTCTGTGCCGGGAAAAATAAAGGAATTCCTGCAAATTTACTAGGATCCTGCTTATTTTTCTTGAGAATTTCACCAGCTTGTTTCAAGGAGTTCATATCAGGCAAAACCGTGATTTCAACTTTTTTGTCTTTTTGCTGCTCCTGAAAAGCAGCATAAGCTAATGCTAAAGAACTGACTCTAACCTCAGATTTATTTGCTACTTCTTTATTGTCAGCCTGTAACCGGTCCATGAATTTCTTTGCTTCATCTGGATTCAAGAAGAAATTGACGATATTTGCAGATTTTTTTGTGCTTTTTTCCGTAGCAGTGACCACCAAAGGCTGTTGAGTATCCTTGCTAATAATCGCGAAAACAGGTACTGAGCTGAGTTTTTGTAGCACCTTCTGTTTGGTCATAGCCATCACCATCGAATGAGGGGCTATCACAAAAGATCCAAGGATACCGAGGGCGACAAGTCGCAAAGAGTGAGTGTATTTCATGGCAAGAAGAGAGATAACTGAAGTAGTATAACTGAATTGATTGTGCAAGATCTATCTGAGTTTATCTGAGTGGTCATTAGCCTGAAAAGCATCAGCCTGCTGTCTCCTCGGCAATTCAAGAACCAAATTGGCAAATTCAATATCGTCATAATCCAAAGAACCTGTTCCCCCCTGACTAATTGTGAAAATTCCGCCGATACTAAATAGGGACTGTCCACCGCCACCATAGGCTTGAGCGGTAATAAGCTCAATCGTATTGGTGCCTTGCTGTAGCATCCAACGCGGAAGGGGGACTTCTAACCCGTCACCATTCAGCAGTATGCGCTGGGCTAAGTTTCCATTAAGATAAACCCTAAAAGCCGCTTCTGGGCTGCCTTGAAAGGTTGCCTGTAAGGGGAGGTGAGATTGTCCCGCTCTCACTGATTCAGGCGTATCCACTCCAATCAAGGACCCAATGCGCAATATAGGGTCTTGGTCCGGAATTTGGTCTAAGTCGAATGTCTTTTTAAAGGATGAACCTTGGGCCGGAATCCGAAACTGGGTAGCATTGGCAGAATAATCCTTACTAAATCGGTCGTCTCCCAAGTGATGGACTTGGTCCGTCAAGACCACTATTTGACTAGAAAGCTGCTTGAGACGCACATCAAATCGCTGTTCTTGTTTAGCAAGCGTGACAGAAAAGGGTGCATAGTTCTGAGCACGAGCGGTAAGAATACGCTGGGAACCCACTGATTTGGGGAGTGAAAATCGACCAAAATCATCTGTTTTAACTTTGATACCATCTTCAGGGACTTCTATTTCTACATTAGGAATAGGTTCACCTGTTTTTTGGTCAATCACCTGCCCAGAATAGGCAGAATCCAAACGAACTTGGCTACCCGGTTGCTTCTTGACACCGCCAAGACTTGCTTTGAGGACTTGCACGTCGCGGTCATTGATTTTCTTATCTCCATTCACATCGGCGGCAAAGATCTGCTCGTCGGTGAGAATTTTAGTCCCCTTCAAGTAGGCTTCTAATAGCAATACGTCGTCCTGCGTCAGTTTTCCATCTTGGTTTATATCTCCTGAGGCAGCCCAAGCTGTTGTGGGATAGAACAGAACAGCTAAAGCAACAACTAAAAGCCAGGGCAGTGGAGTCATAAACTTAGTGTAACTAGTCGCTTAACCAACGTGTGGAGTTCCCCAACAATTTCAAAACTCAGTGGCGGTCGCCTCGAAATAGCAGCAGAGGGTTTCCTCACTTGAGAATAGCTCGTGAGGCCGCTCTTGTACTTATATAATCACTAGAATAGACTTAGTCTGTAGACTAAGTCTAAAAATTATGGAAACTATCAATGTTCATCAAGCTAAAACAAATCTCTCGCGGCTCTTGTCCCGCGTTGAACTTGGGGAAGAAATTATCATTTCAAACCGGGGTATTCCCATTGCGAAGTTAGTTCCGTTTCGCTCTTTCTCCAATCGACGAGATAGTTTAGGGCTGGATCGGGGACGTTTCGCTGTACCAGAGGATTTCAACGCTCCCCTCCCGGAAGAGATTCTGGCAGCGTTTGAAGGCAGTGAAGCGTGAAACTTTTGCTGGATACTCAATGTTGGCTGTGGTGGTTTGCCCAGCCAGAGTGCTTGAATGAGGCAGCGATTGCGCATATTGCCGATGAAACGAATGAATTATGGTTCTCCGTGGCTAGCATCTGGGAAATCGGAATCAAGGCTTCGCTTGGAAAATTGCCTTTGCCAGAGTCCATAAACAGTTATATTTCTAGCCGAATGGTGCAGTTGGGTGCGCGTTCTTTGGAGATTAGAGTACCGCATGCTTTAGGAGTGGTTATCCTACCTTTACATCATCGAGATCCCTTTGATCGAATGCTGATTGCACAGGCCCAGATAGAAGATATGATGCTGGTGAGTGCAGATTCAATATTTCATCAATACGACGTTTCTATGCTTTGGGCAGGCAAATCTTGAGGTTTTTGGTTCAGACCAAGGTGCAACTCAAAAGCTGAGACTTGACAACAAAGCCTAATTTCTCATAGAGCTTTAGGGCGGATTGATTATCGGGATAAACCTGGAGGGTCAGTTCAGACAATCCCCACTCCTCGGTTTGTTCTTGGGCTTTTGACAGAAGATAGGTCCCCAATCCTCGTCTCTGATGGCTTGGGTCTACCGCAACGAGAAAAATATAGGCCTGGGCATTTCCGGTGCGTTGGTCCGTGGCTCGCCCCATCCAGAGACTGGCAACCGTTTGGTCTTGCTTGGTCACAAAAAAGAGGGGGGTATGTTGGGCATCGAAAAACTGCTCTACCATATCCGTGAGATATTGCGGCAGGGGAAGCAATGGGTCAAGACCATAGGCTAAGCCCAAAAAACGCATCAGTTGAGAACGGTCTCGATGGGTACCGCTTCCTCGCTTCAGTTTATAACCAGGAGGCAATGAGCTCATGGGCGTCACATGAGGTTACTTGACAGGTGGTTTCTCCGTCTCCGTCAAAGGAGCTGGGGCCTTCATATCATCGGGTAAAAAAGCCCGCGAACTAACCACCACCAACGCAAAAAGGAAGGCAATGATAATCGTCACGAAGATAATGTTGCCTTTCATGCTTCTACAGGTGTTTCAATTAATTCCAGCTCTTCATCTCCAAGATGAGCCTTGAAGCGAGGCAAAAACTTGACCCGGTAGGGGTAGTTGGCACTTATAGGACGCCCTTGCAGTTCAAAAAACACAGCGTCCACCACGCCTTCCATGCCCTTGATATCGTAAGGCTGGCTTTTGTGGTCGGGATGAGTATAAACAACAACAGGCTTTTTGACCCGTACGCGGGAGCCAATTTCAATTGTCATGTGGATTCCTGCATACCTGAAAACCCTATGGCTTCCAAAAAATCTACGGTTCCTTAGTGTAATTCTGTTTTTGCTGCCGAACAAAGGTATAGACAGGGAAAAAGACAGGAAAAATTTAAGGGACCTTTGGTTTTCTAGCGGATCCGGTCAATCCTAGCTACGAGCGTGAGGGCCGCAGCACCTGCAGCCACCAAAGCACCGCCCCAAAAAATACTCCACAAAAAATTGCTTAAGGTCGGGGTCATGATACAACTCCATCTGCGTCTATTGCGTTACTTAAATATGCCTCATCTTGGTTCCATCGAAAAGACCTGAAACAGATACGCGACAAACTTTTCCAGAGCCGCTTTTGGGTGGTCACTCATCAGAGAAACCCTTAAGCGACTGGTGGGGACTGTGGGAGGACGGATAGCAGGTACCCAAAACCCCTGTCCCCAGAGTTTTTCACTCAAATCCATCGTCTGGGAGATAGTGCCTGTCTTCAGACACAGGATGCAAGAATCACTGGGAAACAGCTCCAATGTCCCTAGTGTCGTTAGTCCTTGTTTGACTTGCTGGACCCTCTGCCACAGCTGTTCTCTATGGTGCGGTTCGGTTTGCACAATCCGAAGAGCGGCTAAGGCAGCAGCAGCATCGCCAGGGGCCAAGGCTGTAGTGTAGATCCAGGTAGGCGCACGATTACGCAAAAAATCGACCAGCGACTTAGAACCGCACACATAGCCGCCTTGACTAGCCAGCGCTTTGCTTAAGGTGCCCATTTGAATGCAAGGGTACTGTTGTAGTCCTGAAGCTTCGATTGCCCCAGCTCCCGTCGCTCCCAACACGCCCGTCCCATGGGCTTCATCGACTAAGACCATCGCTTCAAAGCGCTGGGCCAAATCCAAAATCGCCGCCAAGGGAGCCATATCCCCATCCATGCTGAATACAGAATCCGTACAGATTAAGCAACGTCTAGCCTGCGCGCGCTCTCGGTTTAAGA
This sequence comes from Gloeobacterales cyanobacterium, assembly GCA_049582005.1. Classification (GTDB taxonomy): domain Bacteria; phylum Cyanobacteriota; class Cyanobacteriia; order Gloeobacterales; family PMM-0068; genus Sivonenia. Next base: position 4,956 of record JBAUTB010000047.1, read on the forward strand.
GGGCTTCCAAGTGTTCAATGGATGCATGGGCGTATTCGTAGTACAGGGCTCCACTGAGTTTGGCTCCAGTTTTTAGGCTGGAATGATTATAGACATCACCTAAAACTAGATCTCGGGAGCCTACCAGAGCACTGATCGTACCTAGGTTCGCCATATAGCCGGAAGAAAATACCAGGGCAGCTTCGGTCCCTTTGAATTGCGCGAGCGCCTGTTCTAGTTCCCGATGAATCTCCAAATGGCCACTGAGTAAGCGGGATCCTGTAGCGCCCGTACCATAGCGTTGGATAGCCTGGATTGCCGCCTCCCTGACCCGTTCATCAACGGTCAAGCCTAGATAGTTATTACTCCCTAAATTTAATTTTCTGGGAGCCGTGGAGGATTCTAGCCAAGGGCCTGCCTGACTATGGGAAGTGCGTACGGTCCGGTACCACGCTGCACGATGCAAGGTTTGCAGGTCTTTTTCAATCCAGACATAGGGGTCATCGGACATAGGCAACCCGTTCCAACAGACTAGATCCGCTATACCAGTCTGCCAATTCATCCTGCCGATGCCCCAAGTCTGGGGGAAGAGGTCCTTCCAGAGAAACGCCCAACGCCATCAAAACGTTGACCACTATCCGAGGAGAGGTCCAGTACTGTTGGGCTAGGGCCAGAAGATTCAAAGGCTCGGACTGATGAATGACGGAACGCAACAGGATGGTGAGTTCTTCCGTACTGGGTGAAGGGACTGGGCGGGCAAAGATATGCACTGCAAGAGGGCGAGCTGCGTGCAAAAGCCAAGCCAAATGCAGCGGTGAAGGGGGTAACGTCCATAGCAGGAGTCCTTCATAATTAGCTCCTTGAGGACGGTGAGGGCGGTCATAGTCCAGAGGAATTTCTGTACCAAACTCTGGACGTTGGTAGCCATAAAGTAAGTAGCGAGCTTTTGTATCTGCTGTGGACAGTAAAGATTCGATGACCGCTTTAGAAGATGTACCCCTCTGGTCAATCCAGGTCTTTGGCTGATAATCTGTGCGCGGTGCTTTACATTCAACCCGACACAAGGGACCAACCAGAGGAACCGTAGCCTCTCGAATACCACTCAGTTCCAATTGAATAGAGCGCACATCCCGAAAAGTATTTTCTCGGAGTTTAAAGGCTAAATCGACATTCTTAGGAACAGGGTAGAGATGGCCCATTCGCCAAGCCACGACTTGTCGTTCAACTTTTCCATCATCAACCACAAGACGCAAATGGGCGTCCTCTTTCCCCATCGTTCGTTGCTGGACTACTAAAAGATTGGCACACCAAAAGGTCGGGTCGGGGTTGCCAATCCCGCAGGGGTGCATCTTATTCACCTGTTCGAAGAGGTTTTCATCTACTTCTTCAAGGGCAACATAGCCATCAATCTTCACCAGAGGACAAATAAGAACCGCTTCTAAGCAGGAATGGGCAAATTCAGACATCTTCTTGCTAAACGCTTCCAAATGTTCCAGAGGCATAGAAAACCCTCCCGCCATAGGGTGTCCCCCAAAGCTGGTGAAGAATTCTTTGCAATATTCCAAACCTTCAAAGATATTAAATTCGGGGATTCCGCGGGCGGACCCCCGCACTTTATTCCCTTCGATGGAACCGATAAATACGGGAGCTCCATAGCGTTCTACCAGGCGAGAAGCGACAATCCCAATCACCCCGTGATGCCACTCCGGTTGCACAATAACCAGCACCCGTTCTTCCCGTAGATCCAACGTGGGATGATTTTCTACCCAGCTAACCGCTTCTTTTTCAATGCGATTGCATAATTCTTTTCGTTCTTGGTTATAGGCTTCACACCGATTTGCCCGTTCCAGGGCAGTTGCTGGGTCATCGGTAGTTAACAATTCAATCACGACTTGCGGGTCGCCAATTCTACCCACGGCATTGATCCGAGGCCCCAAGCCAAAGCCGATTACTTCCGGCTTAATCTGCGTATGGTCAGAATACCCGGCTACAGCCATCAAGGCTTGAATACCAGGATTGGTAGAAAAGGGCAGCATTACCAATCCTCTTTGAACCCATTGGCGATTTACGCCCGTCAGCAAAGCCAGGTCAGCGATCGTTCCCAGCGTGAATAATTCCAGCAAAGGATCTTGCAGTTCGGCCAATTTATCAAAGCGGCGTGCTACTTCGAGCGCAAGGATATAGGCTACGCCAACCCCAGCCACTGTGTGATAGGGAGAATCTGGCAAAGGAATTAACTTCGGATTGAGGATACCAACGGCAGGAGGCAGAACCTCTGGTAGTTCATGGTGGTCCGTGATGATAACCGATAGTCCTAAAGCTTCTGCCCGTTGTAAGGGAGCTAGGGCAGAAATTCCGTTATCTACGGTAATCACCAGATCAACGTTCTCTTGATAAAACTCCTCGACAATCCGCACATTGATGCCATAGCCTTCCTGCATCCGGCTGGGAATCGCATAATCGACGACGCCCCCGAGGTAGCGGATCGCCCGAATCAGGAGTGCGGTGCTGGTCATTCCATCGCAGTCATAGTCTCCACAAATCGCAATTTTTTCCCGCTTCTCAATGGCTGTGACTAAACGGTTTGTCACGGAAGCCAAATCGGGGAAATGCTCTTTTGGCTCTGGAGGAGCGCCACAGGTGGGGTCAAAGAAAATCTTTGCCGCTTCAGGGGTCGTGATGCCTCGATTGAGCAGAATCTGTCCCATGACAGGAGATAAATCAAGACTAGTGGCTAATTCCCACGCCTGTTTAGGATGAGGTTCGGCAATAGACCAACGTTGGAGCGGCAACATGTTTTTGCAGGATTTGTAACAGATTTAGCAATTGTATGCCCCGTCGAGCTGATGCCGATTTCAAGTCAAAGTAAGTTTAGATGAACTAGAGATTTGGCCGGCTTAATGAGCTTCAACACTTCTAAGACTTTAGGCCATAGCCCAGTCATGGGGCTTCAGATAGACCTCATAAAGTTCTGCCTCAGGGGTTCCTGGCTCAGGGCTCCAGTCATATTCCCAGCGCACTACAGGAGGCAAGCTCATCAGGATTGATTCGGTGCGCCCATTGGTTTGTAAACCAAAAATTGTCCCTTGGTCATAGACCAGATTGAATTCCACATAACGACCTCGGCGATAGAGCTGAAAATTCTGTTCTCGTTCCCCGTAGGGAGTATCCTTCCGGCGCTCAACAATCGGCACATAAGCGTCCAGGAAAGCTTTGCCACAGGACTGAACAAAACTAAAGGTATCTTCCCATTCCCCTTTGGTGTCGTCCAAATCATCGAAGAAAATCCCGCCAATCCCTCTGGGTTCGTTGCGGTGCTTCAAGTAGAAATAACGGTCACACCAGGCTTTAAATTGGGGATAAAAGGAGGGGTTGTGCAGATCACAGGCTGCTTTGAGCGTGCGATGAAAATGCACCACATCTTCTTTCTGCGGATAATAGGGCGTGAGGTCTGCTCCACCCCCAAACCACCAGAGCGAACCACTCTCAAAGTAGCGGTAGTTCATGTGGACGGTGGGAATGTAGGGATTACGAGGATGGAAAACCAGACTTACACCCGTGGCATAAAAAGGTTGGTCCGTAACCTCTGGACGGCGTTTGAGAATCGAAGGAGGCAGGCTTGGTCCATGTACTTCTGAAAAATTAACTCCGGCCCGCTCAAAAATAGCACCCTCGCTCAATACACGGGAGCGCCCTCCGCCCCCTTCTTCCCGGATCCAGGAGTCTTCTCGAAACGTGCCAGTACCATCCAGCACTTCAATAGCAGTGCTAATGGTGTCCTGGAGAGAGCGGTAGAAGTTGCTGACACGCTGACGGTGGGAGGTTTCAGTGACGGTAGCCATAAGAAATCATGACAGGGTTATAGCTTCCTATAGTCTCATAGAGTATGGTAGTTTTAGCCCCATGAAAGCAGCATAGCCTGGGCACTTCACTACGGAACAGCCACCGTATCCAAAAGTCGCTTCACGATCTGTACTCTAGATTGTCCGCTGGCGGGTATCAGGCGATGGGAAAGCACCGCAGGGGCAAGCCATTTAATATCATCGGGCTCGGGATAGGTGCGACCTTCTAAATAAGTCAAAGCTTGTACCGCTTTCTGGAGGGCGACAGCGCCTCTAGGGCTGACTCCTAGCGTGATTTGCTTGTCTTCTCGGGTAGTGCGGACCAACGCCAAAATGTAGCGTTGCAGAGCATCAGAGATAGAGACTTTAGCCACTCCCTTCCGGATGGCCTGTACTTCCTCTAGCGTGAGGCAGGGTTGGAGGGGGGAGCCCAAAGTCCCGGACTGAAGCCGCTGCAGCATTGTTAACTCCTCTTCTTCCGTGGGATAACCCAAGCTGAAGGACAGGGCAAAACGGTCTAACTGAGCCTCTGGTAGCGGAAAAGTCCCCTGATATTCCACAGGGTTTTGGGTAGCGATTACGAAAAAGGGTTCTTGAACCTTGCGGGTGATGCCATCGAGTGTGACTTGATGTTCCTCCATGACTTCTAATAAAGAAGCTTGAGTCCGTGGGGTAGCGCGGTTTATTTCATCAGCCAACAGCACATTGGCAAAAACCGGACCGGCCATAAAGTCAAACGTTCCATTCTTGGGATTCCAGATATTGGTTCCCGTCACATCACTAGGAAGCAGGTCTGGCGTGAACTGAACCCGTTGAAAAGTGCCGTCAATACTACTGGCCAGCGATTTTGCCAACAACGTTTTACCCACCCCAGGCACATCTTCCAAAAGGGCATGGCCGCCGCTGAACAGGGCAACCAAGGCCAGCTTCAGAGGTTTTTCTTTGCCGACAATCGCCTGCCCTAAATTGTTCAATAAACGCTGCACCCGCTCATCTATTGCCACAATGTCTCTGCCTTTAGGTTAGGGCGCGCACAATGCCCACGCCCGTGTCACGATGGAATTAAGAGTGCCCAAAATGCCATGCTGCACCACGTCTCGATCCGAACCGCTGATATTTTCCGGTCCATTGTGTTCTATGAACGATTGGAATTTGTCGTCCATCAGCGCTTCCAAACAGGCGAAACCCTGGCGTGTTGGATGGAATCGGAACAGGGGGGACGCATCGAACTCATCCAAATGCTAGAGCCTAAGCCTGCTCCAGAGATTTGGTTAGATGAGCGCTACACCGGATATTATCATCTGTCCCTTTTGGTCCCAAACGTGGAGGAATCCCTCAAGAGCCTCAAAAATCATGAAGTTCCGATTCTTCTAGAACCGATAGAACAACAGATAGGCCCAGAACGTTATCGGGTAGCCTTTGTCTTAGATCCGGACCGCCTGCCTGTAGAATTAATAGAGAAACTATGAAGCAATGTACGGTCCACCTGTTTGCCTGTGCTAGATTGGCGCTACAGAATTCTATGAATTTCGTAGTGATCTGCTTTCCTCTTACCTTTACCTCTGCTGACCTGAAATGAATAAAAGAATCCTTTTAAGTTTTGGTGCTACGGCATCTCTTGCTCTCACTTTATGGACTACGGGTGTAATCACGCACCCAACCGTTGTTTTGGCGGCCTTTGAGGACAATCCTAAAACAATTGTGGATGAGGCTTGGCAGATTGTTAATGCAGAATATGTAGACGGAACTTTTAACAGCAATAATTGGGAAAAAGTCCGCGAAGAATATTTAGGCAAAGAGTACAAGAGCAAAGAGGAAGCCTATACAGCGGTCCGCCAAATGCTGAGTAAGCTGAAAGACCCCTACACCCGCTTTATGGACCCCAAAGCTTACGCCAGTATGCAGGTAGACACCTCAGGGGAACTAACCGGGGTAGGTATTCAGATTGATATCGATGCCAAAACCAAAGAGCTTCTGGTCATCGCCCCCATTGAAGATACGCCAGCGGCCAAGGCTGGTATACAGCCTAAGGACGTTATTCAGGCTATTGATGGGGTAGCCACCAAGGGGATGAGTCGGGAAGAAGCGGTAAGTAAAATTCGGGGTAAAGCTGGAAGTTCCGTAAAATTTACCATCCGTCGTGGATCCGAAGTATTCGATGTGGACTTGATGCGTAGCCGTATCGAGTTGAAAGCCGTAAAGAGTGATGCCCGTCCGCTCTTAAGTGCAATGGGTAAACAACAAACAGGACAGTTGGGTTATATCCGCTTGTCACAATTCACTGGCACTGCCGCTAAAGAAATGCGTCAAGCGGTGCAAGACCTCAATAAAAAGAACGTAGACGGATTTGTTTTGGACCTCAGAAGTAATCCTGGTGGTTTACTCTATGCTTCAGCGGAAATTGCTGAGTTGTTCATGGAAGAGGGAACCATTGTCACTACCCAGAATCGCGAAGGCGAAGTAGAGCGTCTGAGTGCAAACCATCACTCCCTGACGGATAAGCCTTTGGTGATTTTGGTAAACGAGGGTTCAGCCAGTGCCAGCGAAATTCTCTCCGGTGCCCTCAAGGATAACAAACGGGCTGTCTTGGTTGGTGCCAAAACCTTCGGCAAGGGATTGGTCCAATCCGTTCATTCTTTATCTGATGGGTCTGGTATGGCTGTGACGATTGCACACTACAAGACCCCCTCTGGTGCAGATATCCATAAAAAAGGTATTCAACCCGATTTTAAAGTAGCCTTACCCAAGAAATTTACGGCCATAGAGGTAGCAACGGCAGCAGATCCTCAATACGTCGAGGCGGTCCAAGCCCTCACAAAAGTGATTCTACAAGCCAAAGCGGTTACTCCTGCTGCTGAACCGCCTGCCGCAACGTTCAGCAAACAAGTCATGCCTGTTTCTCAGGGGGCCCAATCTGAAGGTAAAGGTAAGGGTGCGAATACACCGTGATTTCTGAAGAAGGGCCCTCTAACGACGTAATCCATAGCCTCGCAGGCAAAGACCTACTAAGTCTAGACAACCTGGATACCCTTCAAATGCATGCGTTATTGGATACAGCACAGTATTACAAAGCGCATCGAGAAGCTAGACCGCTAGTAGGGAAAATCCTGGGCTTGCTTTTCCGTAAAGCCTCGACCCGGACTCGGGTGAGCTTTATGGTGGCAATGTATCACTTAGGAGGGGAAGCGATTGATCTCAACCCGAATGTGACTCAGGTCGGGAGGGGAGAATCCATTAAGGACACAGCCCGCGTCCTTTCCCGCTATGTAGATGCTTTGGCCATACGAACGTTTGAACAAGCAGAGCTAGAAGAATTTGCAGATTATTGCTCTATTCCTGTCATTAATGCCCTGACAGATTTAGAACATCCCTGTCAAATTTTGGCTGACTTGCTAACCATGAAAGAAACCTTTGGTAGCCTCAAAGGACTTACCATGGCCTATGTAGGGGATGGCAATAATATTGTTCATTCACTGCTTTTAGGCTGTGCCAAGGTAGGCATGAATCTGAAAGTAGCTACACCCCCTGGCTATGAACCACTCAGTACCATTGTTGTGCGAGCCCAGGAGATTGCAACCCAGACAGATTGCACGATCAGCCTTCTGGAAGACCCGCAGGAAGCAGCCAAAGATGCCCATGCTCTCTATACCGATGTGTGGGCCAGCATGGGGCAAGAAGAAGAAGCGGAAATCCGCCAGGAAGCTTTCGCTGGCTACCAAATCAATGATAATCTATGTGCTCTAGCCAACGCTAAAGCCATTGTCTTACATTGTTTGCCTGCCCATCGCGGTGAAGAAATCAGTCAAGAAGCGTTAGAAGGTCCTCAATCTAGAGTCTGGGACCAAGCCGAAAATAGGCTACATGCCCAAAAGGCTATTTTGGCTGCTTTGCTTAGTCCCTCTACTTAGAAAGAAGCCAACTGTCCATCTTCTGTAGTCGATCCGCAAGGATGCGCATGACCTCAATCGCAAAATAGGGCGTCTGTTCTATAAGAAACTGAAACCGTTTTCGGTCGATGGGAACAACGCGACAGGCGGTCTTTGCCCGTACGGATGCACTTCTGGGTTCATTCCGAATCATCGCCATCTCGCCTAAAATGGTCTCAGGTCCTACGGTATCCACTATCGTGTCCCCTACGAGAATGTCCACTTCTCCTTCTACTAGAATGTACATAAGCTCTGCCTTGTCTCCTTGCTGGAAAAGGTACTCCCCAGCAGAAAGCGAGAGGGTGTCTGACGCATGACGAAAAAGATGCAGCGTTTCCAACGCGTTACTCCATGGTGTTAGCACTAGTTTCACATGGAGACAGTCCTTGTCATCGAACAACGAGCAGAACAGGGAACATGGCTGATGGTAGAACCAGGCATCCGCTTAACGTCTATCAAGAAAAACTCGACCAAATCCTATACCCCTTTCAGAACAAGTTTGCTTAGAACTACAGCCATGAAAAAGACACCCCTATCTCATCAGGGGTGTCTTTGACGCCTAGTGCTTTTAACGATAGGGCTTATTGGTAGTGTACTTGCTATCCACGAATTTATCGTTCACACCGGTCAGGACTATGGAATGGTTAGCAATCTGAACGAGGATAATCAGAAATACCCCGAACGCACCAATCAAGAAGCCCATGATAGGCGTAGTACCCCATCCTGGCGTAGCTTTGCCGTACTCAGAATTTAGAGGTTTCAGAAGTCTTCCAAGAGGTGTGTCTATGGCCATAGGGTGTCTAGTCTCAATAAATGTGCAGCTGAGTGGTTTTATTATAGAATCTCTTAACGTTTTTATGCAGCCATCCGCAAAATTAAAAATTCAAGCCCCTTGTTATTTCATTTGAAGAATAGAGCATCCTATGTATAGCCAGGGATAGGGTAGTTTCCTTCTCTGCCATGTACGTGTAGGGAGTTGAAGAAAACATGGTGCAGAGCCATAATTCCGGAACCACAAAGATTACTATTCTCGTCGTCGACGACAGCACGACCATGCGCAGTATGGTGCAGAGTTTTCTTTCCCAAGATGAATTCCACGTTCAGGTAGCCAAAAGTGGCCAAGAAGGTTTGGCGCGGATCCAAGAGCATTGTCCCGACATCCTGCTTCTCGATTTCATCATGCCCGGTATGAACGGCTACGAAGTCTACACCCGTTTGCGGGAGCAGCCCGAATATGCCGATCTCCCGGTTGTGATTATGTCAGGGAGCAAGGTGGAGGTCTTTAACAAATTTGCGGAATCAAAAGTAGAACAGAAATTCGTTTTCTTGCCCAAGCCCTTTAATCCAGAAACCTTAAAGAAGCAGATCGCGCTAGCCCTAGAACTTCAGCTTATTTCCAAGACTGTCGAAGAGAGCGTAGTCAGTGAAGAAGTGCCCCTTAAACCACAGGCCCTAAGCGACGAAACAACGTCTACCAAGGAAGCTCCCGTTGCCCTTCAAGACGAACCTAAGCTCCAAGAGGAAGTACAAGAGGAAACAGTAGTCAGTCAGGAGACCGTGCCACCGAACGAGGTCATAGTGCTCGACGAAGCGGTACAGAGCACTCCAAACGTGCAGTCTGCTGAAATACCCGTGGTTCAGATTCCTATAGACGCTGAGCGTTTAGAGCCTATCCAACAAGAAGAGCTTGCTGAAAAAACACTCGTTGCTCAAACCAGCGAAGAGACCGCAGAAATAGCTGAACCTCAAGTTTCTACAGAAGATATGAGCCTGAGCTACATTCATCAAAACTTAGCGCATATTCTCAAGACAGAAACTTATGTGATGAGTGCTTTGCGGAATTTAGATGAGCGCTCAGCCGAAGATATGCGCTCAATCAAGAGCTTGGCCGATCAGACTACCTTGTTACAACAGGAATTCATGTATGTTCGGGGTGTACTCAACAATCTCAATGAGTTACCCAATCAGTTAGAGACCTTAAAAGAGCAGGTCCTAAGCCAACCCAAAATTTCTCAACCAGTTGAGGCTGAGCAAGAACATTTACTCATGGTGGGAGACCGCCTCAAGAATGTAGACTCTACCCTCATGCAATCGGTCGTTACGCTGGATCGTTTGGAGGATATCCAAGCGGGGCTAGGGGAAACCATAAATAATTCCCACGGAAAACTTTCTGACCGCCTGACAGCCATTGAACGGCGCTTTGAAGCCATCATTGTCCGTCCACCTGATCCTGATCCTCTCCCTCCCCCTGTAGTTTCTTCTAAGCGCTCCAGGCATCCCCTGCTCTTTATAGCCATTGCTCTTGGCGCTCTGAATCTCGGAGCTATAGTGGCTCTGTTAATGCGCTAATTCTGTTAATGTGCTAAGTCGTGCATAATCAAGCCAGAGCATGATGAGGTTGTGCATGAATCGCCCCTTCCGTAGACGAACCATATTTGGCTTGGTCCTGGTTAGCTTTTTAGGCTTGGGGGTTCGGGGTAGTTGGGCGCAAGGAGGCATGGTTCTTAACCAAGACCCAGACAAAGTATTGAAATACGCCACGGAGACGGGGCAAAGAGGAATTCCAGACCGCTACTATCTGACCCTCAAACCACAGAAGTTTGCCGTTTACCAAATTCAAATTCGCTATGAAAGTAGCTTTGATGGCAAGTTCTATCCTCAGAAAGACAAGATAGAGGTCTATGATGCCGAGATTCCCTTTGGCACCAAGGATAAACCTCTGTTTACGGTAGAACAGGCAGAATGGGATAAAGAAGCCCGCCTCCTGAGTATTGAACTGTCTAAGCCTATTCCTGCGGGCGTAACCGGTGAAATTGCTTTAGACCGCGTCGATAATCCAACCTTTGAGGGTATCTATAACCTGCAGGCACGGGTTCTCAATGTCGGTCCTTTTCCGAGCTTTCGGTACATCGGCACCTGGTCGATCACGATTCAGTAGAGGATCAGCGAATGTCTGAAGTCCCTCTAGCGAGTCGGGTTGTCTACAACCTATCGAAGTTTCTGGCGGCCAATCCCCTTTTGCTTGGCGTGTTTCGCCTCAAAACCTATGGCATGGAGAATGTTCCTAAGGATACTCCCATAATCCTGGTGGCTAATCATGCCAGCAATTTTGACACCCCTGTGCTCACTAACGCGGTGGACAGGCCCGTCGCCTACATGGCTAAGGAGGAATTATTTACGGCGTGGAGCAGCCCAATTTTGCGGACCTATGGCGCTTTCCCGGTGAAAAGAGGGAGCGGAGACCGAGGGGCCATTAGATCTTCTTTAGAAGCTTTAGCTCAGGGCTGGGCGGTGGGTATTTTCTTAGAAGGGACAAGGACGGAAGATGGCAAAGTGCATAACCCTCGCTTGGGAGCCGCTCTGATTGCAGCAAAAGCAAAAGTACCTGTAGTTCCTATTGCTATTTGGGGAACAGGAGAGATTTTAGGAAAAGGCAAGGCATTTCCCAAGCCTGCACCAATCACGGTAAGGATTGGAAAACCTTTAGCGCCACCAGAATCTACCGATAAAGAAATACTCCAAAAACATACAGAAAAGTACGCCCAAATTATCAATCAACTATACGATTTAGGCCGTTAAACAGTACTCTTCGGCCATGCTGGGAAAAGGATTGAGTGGAATCTCTGAAAGCCTTAATTTTCCTCTGATCAAGCCTCCTTTCCCTATTCCTCTAACTCAACTTTTAGATATATATTATTCACTTTATTATCAACTCTAATGAGCCTACTTCTCTCTCCTTGTTGGAATGTGTATTTCTACGGAGAACCTCTTTAGGAAAACAGAAAACCCACGTAAGCGTATTCACGAAGTGTACTAGGAACTATCACGGTTTTTTTCAAAAAGCATCTCAAGTAACCTGTATCACACGCAGGTGACTAACAGCTTGATGTGTTCTCACTCAAGATTCTAAGGTAATTGTTGCGTTTGATTGTCTAAGTGCAAACTAATTGGATTGAGGAACTAAATGTGCGTGCAAAAAGCTCAAATCAAATCTTAGGAACTAAGCATAATAGACCGTTAGTAGGCACCCTGACAATGGGTACTATCGGCGCAATGTTCTTGTTGAATTACTATGCAGACCCATCCTATGCACTTTTCTTTTCTGGTGCAGAGGAATTTCTAAAAGGGGCTCCTGGAATCTCTGTAGCTTCTGGAGCGGTTACCTTGGTCTTCAACGTTCTGCGGGGGCTTTTCTTGCTTTATGTCGGTCTTGCGCTGGTTACGACAGTGAACGCCTTGAGACAGGATGAAGACTGGCAGTCCGTAGCCCGTACTCCGTTACTGGTGGCCTTGGCGGTAGGAGTCAGTGACGTCGTGACTAACCTGATTGTGAAGTAAGAGGCCTCGATGTCGCAAAGCCAGCATCAATTTCGGACCATCAATCCGATGCTGGGGGCTCAACCACGTTTGGGCCCTGTTCCAGCGGATCAGGTGCTCCCCTGGGGCATCATCTTGGTCCTTTCCTATGTTCTTGCTCAAGCGATTGGCTTGAGCTGGTTGCAAACAGGTTTTGTCGCCATTTGGGGAATTTCTACCTGGTGGGTTTTAACGGGAAGTCGGTCGTGGCGGTTTTTGTCAAAGTTTCAGCCGACGCCTACTTGGACGCGAGGCTATGCCTGCTACCGTCCCCTCAGTAAGTAAAAGCATTAAAGGTTAGTCTTGTGAAGACAAAAATTGGAAAGCGTTCTTTAGGAGCAAAACAAGGCCGCCTGAGTCCATTTGAGGACTATTTAGACCTGGCTTCTATGCTCAATATTCACCTGCGGGGCAGAAAAATAGGGGCTTATCTGCTGACAAAGGGCAAGGGAAGCTTTCGTTTCGTCTTTGGCTTTGATTGCCAAGGAATTCACACCACCCTCAGGTCAGACCAGATTGATTCTATTTTTGACCATTTAGAAAGCGGATTAAAAGACTTGCCCCAGGGGGAGCGACTGACCCTTCATTTAGGCTCTTTCTCTTCAGACGTTGAGCGCCAACAAGAGCTTATCGATCTGATTGATCGAGCGCCCAGTGATGATCTGAAGTTTCTGCTGATGGGCGAACGGGCGAGGGTCCAAGAATTAACGCGTCTCGGCGTCCGTAAACCCAAATTTTTAAGGCTGTACGTTACCTACACAGTGGAAGCATCCCAGCAGGGAGCCAATGATTGGATTGAGAAAGTACTGGCCCAAGGCGAAGCACTTTGGAGCAGCTTTAGGGGTGATTCGGAAGAACTGGAGCGTCAGCGTCTCAATAACCTGATCACCAAAGCGTTCATCGATGGTTTCCAGCTTTGGGAGCAGATTCTAGCCAATAAGATGGGGCTGGATGTCCGTCCCATGGGAGAACAAGAACTTTGGGAAACTCTGTGGCATAGATTTAACGATACGGCTGTTCCTGCTATCCCTCAACTCATTAAGTTAAACAGCGCAGGCTTACAGGAAGAAGTCGGTTCAGATGTACATGCAGCCACACGCCTTTTGGAATCTGTCCCCGTGGCGGACCGTCAGTGGGTCAAGGTCAAAGGGGATTATGTCGCTCCCATGACGTTTTTGGATAAGCCAGGGGGTTGGGCAAATAAAGCATCCCAACTGCGCTACCTATGGAATCTGATAGCGCGGGATGTAGTGGTTAATACAGAGATTTATTGTCAGCTCACACGAGCCAATGAGACGCTGGTCAAAACGGCAATCCAGCGCGTCCTCAAGCAATCGAATACCGCAGCCCAATTCGCTGAAGAGAATCGTTCCATTGATGTTGCGGCCCAGGTCAAAACCCGCAAATCAGCCCAAGCGCAAGAACAGCTGTATGAAGGTGCGATTCCTATTTATGCTGGGATTGCCATCCTGGTCTATCGTGAAAATTTGGAAAGACTGGATGAGGCCTGTCGTTATATTGAGTCTTGTTTCCAGCGTCCGGCTTGGGTGGCACGGGAAACCGAATATGCTTGGCGCGTATGGCTCCAGACCTTGCCCATAGTCTGGGAAAGTTTGATGGCTGCTCCCTTTAGCCGTCGCCAGCTCTATCTCACTAGCGAAGTGCCGGGTTTGATGCCTTTAGTGTGCACCCGTGCAGGGGATAAGCAAGGCTTTGAGTTGATTACGGAAGAAGGGGGCACGCCTGTTCATCTAGATATATGCACCCAACACAAGAATCTGGCTCTATTTGCAACGACCAGAGCCGGAAAATCGGTTTTAGTTAGCGGCCTTCTAACCCATGCTTTGGCCTATGGGATGCCCGTAGTCGCCCTAGATTATCCAAAGCCAGATGGAACTTCTACGTTCACGGACTACACCCATTTCATGGAAGAGCGCGGGGCTTATTTCGATATTTCAAAGGAATTTAATAACCTATTCGAGAAGCCCGATTTACGCAATCTTCCCCCAGACGAGCAAAAAGAACGCTTCCAGGACTATCAGTCTTTTCTGGAATCCGCGCTGATGACGATGATTGTCGGTACAGGTACTGGGGACCTCTTAAACCAGACAATGCGTTCGATTCTGGTTCTGGCCTTAAATGCCTTCTTTGCTGACCCCCAGATTGATGCTCGTTACGAAGCTGCTATTGAGGGTGGATTTGGTTCTCCAGCCTGGCAAGAGACGCCAACCCTGCTGGACTTTTTAGCGTTCTGTAACCCAGACCGTCTGAGCTTCGAGAAGGTGCAGGGCAGTCTGGATGAAGCATTCCAAATTATTGTGGTTCAGCTTCGCTTCTGGCTGGACTCTCGCGTAGGACAGTCTATTTCTAGACCCTCCAGTTTCCCAACGGATGCGCAACTACTGGTATTCGCCCTCAGAAACTTATCCAATGATATGGATGCTGCTATCTTGGCGCTGGCTGCCTACGCTGCGGCTTTAAGGAGAGCTCTTTCTTCTCCTGCCAGTATCTTCTTTATTGATGAAGCTCCGATTCTCTTTGAGTTCGATGAGATTTCTTCTTTGGTAGGAAGGCTCTGTGCGAACGGAGCGAAGGCCGGGGTGCGGGTGATTCTGTCTGGACAAGACCCGGATACCGTGGCGAAATCACCTGCGGCTTCCAAGATTTTCCAGAATCTTTCTACCCGTCTCATCGGTCGCGTTCAACCTACTGCTACCGATAGTTTCGAACAGATTTTGAAATATCCACGGGAAATCATTGCCCGGAATGCTTCGGATAGTTTCTTTCCGAAGAAGGAATCGATCTATTCTCAATGGCTTTTGGATGACAACGGCATTTTCACCTTCTGCCGTTACTATCCGGCCTATGTGCAACTAGCAGCTGTCGCCAACAACCCGGACGAACAATCTGCACGAACCGAAGCTATGAAACAGTACGAAAGCAAATATGAAGGTTTAGCTGTCTTCTCCCGTCAACTAGTTTCTACTATCCGAGGGAGGAAATAAGCTATGCAATCGATTAAGCATATTAAAAAAAGAACTATCCCTTTGATGCTTTCATTATCTTTAGTAATACAACCTATTTCTATTTTTATTCAGCCAGTCTATGCCCAAACAGAAGAGGCAGTTGAGACCAGCCAAGCATTCAGTGAAATGAGTCAGACGATTACGGGTGGTAGTGATGCCGGGATTGGTAATCTCGTGAGTAGTTCCCTGGGAAGCAGAGGTGGAGATATTTCTGGACTTTTGAGTAACCTGCTCGGTGGCAGTGCTGCTGGACTTGGTGGAATCATGGACAGTATTAGTGGCCTTTTTGGCTCTGGCGACAGTGGATTTTTGGATATTTTCTTCGATGTTTTCAAATCTTTGACAGACTCTTTTGACCTTGTTCAAGGCTTTGTGAGTGGGAATGTTAATCAGGTTTTTGGCACGTTTGCACCTGTCATAGAGAAGGTATTAGGTAAAGCTAAACCCGGAGTGCTTGGAGTCTATAATCCCAATGAAGCGCGTAAGGCTTTGAGAAATGAAGTGACGAGTGAAAATGCTTCTCAGGGAGATGCTTTTGAGGTTGATCCAGGAAATCGTGCTAGGGCTAGTGGGAATGAACTAGACCGCCAGATTACCCGTGGGGGCGTGGACTCCTATCTTGGAGAAGAAGGACAAAAACTCGTTGAGAAAGAGATTAAAGATACTGATAAAACAATCAATAAATCAACAGAGGCTGCAAAGGCTGCCGATGCTGCTGCCTCTATGGTCGCAACTTTGGCTAAAACGGCTAGCAAGAAGGACGTGACTCAAGATGTAATGAAAATCATTGCAGCCCAAAATGCTGCAACCGCACAACAGACAGCCAAAATCTCTGCGCAACTTTCTTTAGAGGCCCAAATCATGGGTGTTTCTCGAACAGATGCGCTCAAAGCTCGTGCTGATGCTCAACTGGCTAATACCAACTTAACGAATATTTCAGAAACTCTGGACCAGATGCAAAAGAGAGAAAATGCAGAACTTTTAGGCAAGACTTCCCGCAATGCTGCACTAGCCAAACAAGCTAGCTTGTACTAAGGAATAGCATACTTAAAACCTCATGGAATCATTAAGTAAAATTGTCAGTTTTAAAGTGGTAATTGCTGATCTAAAAACTAGCAAATTGGGTTTTGGAGTGTGAGATGAAGAGTATTAAAAAAATAGTGGCTGCTTCAACTTTGGTTATGACTCTTTTTAGTTTTAGTTTTAATGTTGAACCTGCAAAAGCAGAAGGTCTTGTGTGTTTACTATTTGGCTGTAAAAAAGCAGTAGTAAAGGACATTGATCTGCTGTATGGAGATCCTCCAGATTATGACAACCTTTATGGTAAAGAGCCTCCAGAACCACAAGACTATAATCCTAATGGGCCAAGCCCATATGGTTGGTATGGCAATCAACTTGAAAATATAATGGGAAGAGATATCAGAGAAATTATTGAGCTTGATAAACGAAGGTATAAACGTATATTCGAAAGTGGTATCGCTGATGATAAGATCCTTCATCGAAGTGCATACATACTTCCATTTGGAGAATTAGAGAAGTCTCTTCGTTTAGATAATAGGAATACAGCATATATTTTTGAGTATTCTGCTAATATAGGTGGTCCTGGAACTCCAGATAAACAAGAACCTAGAATAATTTCTGTTCCCTTTGATAACTATACCTACGGAACACAAACTATTTATGGCACTATCCCAGGAACTCCAGCAACTCCTGATAGGCATATTCAATGAACAACTCATATTGTGGCAGACCGATATGGAAAGCTTTTTTATTGGTCATACAAGGGAAACTCTAGAAGTATTAACAACTGTTCATCTGATGAAAGACGCCTTAGATAGTTAAGTTTTTCTTAATAAATAGAATTTGTGGAGATTGCTTTGTGTTTGATTTCCTTGCCCAGGTTCCATTCCCTGATTCGACATCAGGAGGAACTAGTTCATTTCTTAGCGAAATTGCTAAAGCATTAGAGCCAGAAGCTTTTAGATTGCTTTGGAAAACTCAATGGGATCTTGCTTTAGATGGACAAGTATATGCCACTCTTGCTAATGTTGGTCGTGGTTTTGCTTTAATTAGTCTATTCATATCCCTGATTCAGTTTTTTAGAGAAGTATCTGAAAGGTCAGCAGAAGGAAAAAATCGCTCAATTGGTGAATTTATTTGGCCTATAATTGTCATTGCACTGCTAACCAATAATGCATCCCTACTCAGAGAATCAACAAAAAATATCCGAGACGGATTCAATACCGTCAATGATCTAGTCGTTAAAAATTCGCTGCCAGGGCGCTCATTAATTACTGAATTCCAAAAAGCAAATGATGAAGGAGTTGCTAAAGAGCAGATCGGAGCGATTGTTTCTAGATGTGTTTCTACAACAGACACCCTACAACAAAATTGTCTGGACAATGCTGGAGACTCTATAGATAAAATTGTCACTCAATATCCAGAAATTGATAGCCTTAAAGAATATACAGAAAAAGCAAAAGATGCTATTAGTCATGCACAAACAACGGATGTAAGTTCGCTCAATGCTTACCTAACAGATAAAGATGAAGCTAAAGCTCGTCGAGATCAACTTACGCAGCAAGTTGGTTTCCAAAATTTACTTGAGCTTGGTCTTCTAGCGACAGCTTTACTCGCTCCTCTTGCCGTTGGTTTATCCATATTGCCTGTTAGGTCTAAGCCCTTATATGGTTGGTTCGCTACCTTCTTCTCTCTTGGCTTGACAAAGATTGTATTCACGTTCTCGATTGGTATTATTTCCTCATTCGCTTTGGCTGCGAAGCTTTTTGATTCTCTCTTCGTGAGCAATTTGGCTGGAACTTTTATTCCACTTGCTTCAGTAGCTATTTTTACTCTTCTGACTACAGTGTTATATCGTATCGCTGACAGCATCAAAGTGCAGATATAATACTAATCGCTCATGCTGAGGTTTCAGCACCCCAAAGGATGAAAATCTATTTTCAGAGCAATTTTCTAAATAACTGCATCGCAATATAGCCCCCCCAGCCCCCCAATTCTGGGGGGAGGAGCAACCTTGGCGGATTCAAAAAGTAAAATGGTATAACAGTTAGGCTTCTCATACTTATCGAGTGCATGACTGATTTCTATTGCTATGCCTATACCGTCTGTTCCTTGGGATAGAAACTGTACGCAATAGCTGATCCTAAACTTAAAACTCCCGCAATCGGTCCCACGAGTAAAATCCCTAAGGGTTGCTCTTGAGAATAGCCAAAGTTATTCAGGAGAAATCCTAGAAGAACCCCCGCCAAACCAACACTAATCTTGACGATCAATCCTTGGACTCCAAAGAACAGGGCTCCTTTCGCTTGTCCTGTTGCCAAGTCATCCTGGTCTATTTGGTCGGCCACCATCGGATTAGGAACCGCAGAAAGAATTGCTAAGGGAAATCCATTGACTGCCAGGATAGAAAAAGCCCAAACATTGGCTGGGATAGGACCTACCGTATGACCAATCGTGGAGAGGAACGGTAGAAATAAGGAAAATAAACTCGTGGCCAATATCATCATCTGACGCTTTCCTAACTTGGGCGTAAGCCAGCGAACCACTAAAAAAGAGGGCAATGCCACTAAAAAAATGCCCCCTAAATATACGGCAAGGTTTCCTTCAGGAAGCCGCAGCAAAACTGTCACATAGTAAATCGCTACGGCCCGTACCATATTGAATCCTAACCAAAAGAGAAATTGACCCAATACGATGGACCGAAAGCCTGGACTGCGTTGCAGAATACCCAGCATCTCCTTGGGAGAAAATCTTTCCCCTGCTCCTTGGGTAGAGAGATTCCGCACCGCTGGGAGAGGGATCAACATCAGCCCGGCGGCCGCAAGCATAAATAAGGTAATCATCAAAGACAAATTGTTATTCAGAGCGCTCAGGGCAAACCCAGAGAGGACCTGTCCGGTCAATACCCCGAGCAGAATAATAATGGCTTGGTTATTGGTCAGTTTTAGGCGTCGTAGTGCTTCGGGAGCCACTCTCGGAATCAATCCCAGGTAGGGTACCGCATAGGAAGCTTGACCGATCAAAGCTACAGACAAAAGAGCAAAGAGTAGCACCGTATTGCGGAGGGTTTCTCCTGGAGCTGCAGAGTGAAACAGAGCGATTCCACAGCCCCCGAAGGCAAAAGTCCCCAAAAGGAGAAAAAGCCAAGGTTTACCCAATCGGTCAGAACCATAGCCTGCGATTGGATGGGTTAGCGCTTCCATGAATCGCCCCACCAAGATGGCAATACCAAAAGTTTGGGGGTCTATAAAACGAATCCCCCGGTCTGGTGGCGGAACAAAATAAAACTGCAACCACAGTTGCAGAACCGTATCCAAAATGGAATAACCACCAATTCCAAGTGCATAGGTCCAATCTGTAAAGCTTTGGTCTGTAGAGCTTTGGCGGGTTATGGAAGGTTTGGGTGATGTTTGCTTCATGCACTCAAGCGTACAAGTTCCCGGCCATGGCTGTAAGACAACTTGGGACAATTTCTAAACTGCCCCAGGAGGATCGAATTTCTAGCGTTTTTAGCAATTGGAGAAACTTGCTAACTTAAGGCGGCCACAGAAACCCGAGCCGCCACTTTTCCCGCTAAGATCCTGAAAGCCTCTGCCGAAGAACTTTCCGGATGGGCAATGACAATGGGACGTCCATCGTCTCCACCTTCTCGGACCAGCATTTCTTGAGGGATTTCCCCTAAGACTTCTACGCCAATCTCTTGCGCAAATTTCTCGGTTTCCCCGGAGCCGTAAAGGTAATAGCGCTTGTCTGGCCTATCCGGCGGGATGAAGTAGCTCATATTTTCGACCAGACCAAGCACCGGAACGCCAAGCTGCTGAAACATTCTTAATCCCTTGCGGGCATCATGCAAGGCAACCCGTTGCGGCGTCGTCACAATGATTACGCCAGCCATCGGGACTGCTTGGGCCAAGGTCAACTGAGCATCCCCTGTGCCTGGAGGCATATCTACAATCAAATAATCCAGTTCACCCCAGTTCACTTGATAGAGAAATTGACGAATAATGCCATTCAGCATGGGACCCCGCCAGACTACGGGCTGATCTTCCGCAATCAACAAGGCCATAGAAACCAATTTGACTCCATAGTTGTCGAGCGGTTCGACTCGATCCCCTGTAGGGGTCTTTTCCACAGCCACAGGAACGCCTTGGACTCCCATCATGATTGGGACATTGGGGCCATAAATATCGGCATCGATGATGCCCACTTTAGCGCCCGTTTGGGCCAGAGCCACGGCTAAATTAACGGCAACTGTAGACTTGCCCACCCCACCTTTACCACTAGAAACGGCCATGATATTGCGAACGCCTGGAATCCCTTCCTTCCCTGGAAGTTCTCTCTGCTGCGGGGTTTCTGCGGTGACATCAATATGAACGCTAGAAACTCCGGACACTTCCTTCGCCGCCGTAGTACATTCTTCAACAATGAAATCCTTGAGGGGACAGGCTGGCGTGGTCAGGACCAGGGTAAACGTTACGGCCCCTTGATCATCCACTTGTAGATTGCGAATCATACCCAAATCCACCAAAGACCGACGGAGTTCTGGGTCTTGGACAGGGCGTAAAGCTTCTAAAACACGTTCGGAGGCAACAGGCATTTTTTTATTTAGCTATCTAAAGGCCATCCGTGCATTATAGGCGGGAGTGTGTGCACCTTGGCTCAAGAGTATCAGCCATGCTGAAGACAAATGATTCATTTGACGAATTTGACGAAAATCAATAAATTGAAGATATGAGCATTACGCGCAAGAAAAGAAATACGGCAGACTCTACTCCTAGCAAGCGGACGCGGCCCCAGCAAACGGCTACGAGTATGAGTCATAAACTACTCAGCGCCGAAGCTCAGGCATTCGAACAATTAAGTCGGAATCCAATCAAGCTTGCCCTCTATGCAAGCGCCTCTAAAGCCTTGCTGTGGGCAACTTTAGACTTGGCTGAAACGGAGCTTCCTGAAGCTGGGCTGTCGGGTGAAGAAATTATTTTCCGATTAATGCAGCACTTGCCCACAGACTCTAGCCGAGATCCATTCTTCAACGCGAGAATGCGCGGTTTGCAGCGCCGCCAGGCCTTACTTCAAACGGAGGGTGCACCACTCTCCGCGGTGGAAGCGGCACAAATTCTAGGCATCAGTCGCCAGATGGTTGATATTCGCCGCAAGCAGGGAAAATTGATTGGCATTCGAGCCAGGGGGCGCAGGTATTCTTATCCTTCTTGCCAATTCACAGAACAAGGAACTGTCTTGCCTGGATTAGAAAAAGTGCTCAACTCTTTTGACGATAAAGACCCCTGGATGCAGTTATCTTTTTTAGTCTCTCCCAATCATTGGCTGGAGGGAGCTAGACCCCTAGATCTCCTGCGTAACGGAGCCGTTGACGAAGTGCTTCGCGCTGCTTATTCGTCTGGCAAGCAGGGTGGAGCGTGACTTCTAGGGTTCCACAACATCCCAATCCTCCCAAAAGTCTGCATGACCAAGAACTGCCCCTGATCGAGCAGAAGGGACCCTGGATGCGTATCCATCAAAAACAAAATGAATGTATTCACTTTGGGCGGAGGGCTTCAGGCCGTTTTAATGATCCTCGAAGGGGTTATGGCGTTCTCTATTTAGGCGAGGACTACCATGCGGCCTTTATAGAAACGCTTGGATGGCAGACAGGCAAGAAAGATATAACCGTAAGAGCTCTTCAAGAGCGGATGCTCTCTCAAGTTGCGAGCACAAATCCGTTGCGCCTTGTTGACCTTACAGGTCCAGGGCTCAGCAAGATTGGAGCAGACGCAGACCTCTGTACTGGACGCAGCCGGACCCTGACCCAGAAGTGGAGTCGCGCTATTTGGTCACACCCCAGTAAGCCAGATGGCATCCGCTATATCTCGCGCCATGCTCCAAGGCGTTTCTTTTGTGTTGTCTTTGACCAAGTAGAACCTTTGTTGCTCGTGAAAAATCTGGCAACTCTAGAAGCTCAGAGTGTTGCTAGACAGACAGGTCAAATCATGGATGATTATGGGTTCAGCCTTGTAGGGTAGGGGGAAGAAAAAAGAATGAATTTCCACCTTATACGGCAGCAGGAATAATCTGACCAATTTCTTGAGGACTGGCCCCAGTTGCCAGCATCGCTCGGATCAGCAATTCAATAGAGACTGAAGAATCACCGTTTTCTGCCATCGCAACTCGCAGTACGTTATGCAGCGCCTAAATGTCGTCACAGCAGTTTTTCTGAAGTATGCCGATCGAATCCATCCACAAACAAGCACCCCGATCGACGTCCGATCAGAAGTTCGATCGCTCTAGCATAAAGCGATCGAACAGCAACGTTGGTTTGCCTGTTAACCACAGTTGACAACACGATTATGTGTTAGTTATAGTCAGAATGTGATCGAAGTCCGCCAAACCGCAATATTCGCAAATTGGTTCGAGGATTTAACTGATCGTCGGGCCAAGGTTCGCATCCAAGCACGGATTGACCGGATGGAACTGGGCAATTTTGGCGATGTCGCACCCGTCGGAGAAGGTGTTAGCGAGCTTCGGATTCATTATGGCCCTGGCTACCGAGTTTACTTTGTCCAACGTGGCCCGATCGTTGTTGTACTCCTTTCCGGTGGTGATAAAAGCGCCCAAAACTCTGATATCAAGAAAGCCAAGGAACTTGCTCAACAATTGGAGGATTGAATCATGCCCATTAGCACAACTCGCTGGGACTCAGCCGAACACCTCAAAACTGAAGAAGACATTCAATTATATTTAGAAGCTTGCCTCGAAGAGGCCGATGGTGATCCCGCCTTAATTGTTCATGCCTTTGGGGTGATCGCGCGGGCGAGAAACATGAGTCAATTGGCTAGAGATACTGGTTTGAGCCGTGAGGGACTATACAAAGCCCTGTCCCCTGGAGGTAACCCGACTTTTGATACAGTATCCAAAGTCGCTAAAGCCCTCGGCTTCAAACTGACTGTTCAGCCGACGGTTTAATACTCGTTATCCAACCAATGCCTCTGGCTGAGCGCCCCTGTGATTTTGAACAAACCCCAATCAAGTTTGGTTGAGTGTAAAGCCCAGTGTATTGCAAAAAGCCTTGGTTCATCTCAAAGTTCCAGCAACCAGTGAACGGTCATGACCAGTGACAGAATAAACTCCTTTCTGCGGACGTTCGGAAGCCACGCAAAGATAGCTACCGGTAATTTGAGTCGTTAGACGGCAGCAGCAATAATCTGACCAATTTCTTGAGGACTGGCCCCCGTTGCCAGCATTGCTCGGATCAGCAATTCAA
>JBAUTB010000048.1:0-55012 GCA_049582005.1 Gloeobacterales cyanobacterium
ACTACATACCACCGGGAGTTTCGATTGAATCTCGGCTTAGCTTTCTACCGCCGCCACCTAATTTAATATTGGCACAAGTTGCCCAATATAATCTCTACCTTTTGACGAGGTGCACCGTGAGCGTAGCCGTGTCCGGCAGGCGCAGCCGACAACGGTGCCGAAGGCGGAGGAGTATTGCGTTATAGTTTGCATTGTTCCCTCCAAAAGCTCTCTCACTGCCATGGCCAATCCACTCAATAAGTACAGCGCGCGTATCACCCAACGGAACTCTCAAGTCGCTTCTCAGGCCATGCTTTATGGCACCGGGTTGACCGATGAAGACATGAACAAAGCTCAGGTGGGCATTGTCAGCATGTGGTACGAAGGCAATACCTGCAATATGCACCTGTTGGACCTAGCCGCCGAAGTCAAAAAAGGAGTGCAAGCTGTAGATCTGGTCGGTTTTCGGTTCAACACCATTGGCGTCAGTGACGGCATTTCCATGGGTACCGAGGGAATGAACTTTTCTCTGCAATCCAGAGAAATTATTGCCGATTCCATTGAAACCGTGATGTCTGCGCAGTGGTATGACGCCTGCATTGCGATTCCGGGATGTGACAAGAATATGCCTGGTTCACTGATTGCCATGGGCAGACTAAACCGTCCTAGTCTCATGGTCTATGGCGGAACGATCCGACCGGGATATTGGGAGGGGAAAAAGCTCGATATCGTTTCCTCCTTTGAAAGCTACGGTCAATTTTTAAGCGGGTCCATTGATGAAACGGACCTCAAAAACGTCCTGAAACATGCCTGTCCTGGTGCTGGAGCCTGTGGCGGCATGTATACAGCCAATACAATGGCCTCCGCCATTGAAGCCTTAGGCATGTCCCTACCCTATAGCTCCTCTATCCCTGCCACCGATCCCGACAAAATCCGTGAATGTCATCAAGCCGGAGCAGCTATTCGTCAACTTCTGGAAAGAGATATTACTCCTCGTCAAATCATGACCCGTAAGGCTTTTGAAAATGCCATCGTGTTGGTGATGGCCTTGGGCGGCTCTACGAATGCAGTCCTCCATCTGATTGCTATGGCAAAATCCGTGGATGTCCCCCTAGAACAGGATGATTTCCAGATCATCAGTGACAAAGTGCCCTTGATCGCCGACCTAAAACCCAGCGGTCTATACGTCATGGAAGACCTGCATGAAGTGGGGGGAACGCCCGCTGTGCTCAAGCTTTTGCTCGAAGCAGGACTGATTCACGGCGATTGTTTGACCGTTACAGGCAAAACCCTGGCAGAAAATCTGGCTGATCTACCCGGATTGAAGGAAGGCCAAAAAGTAATTTATCCCCTGTCTAAGCCGATTAAATCTTCCGGTCACCTGCAAATTCTCTATGGCAACCTGGCCCCGGATGGTGCTGTCGCCAAAATCACCGGCAAAGAAGGACTCGCCTTCACTGGACCCGCCAAAGTCTATGACTCTGAAGAAGAGACCCTAGCCGCTCTAGAACGGAAAGAAATTGAAAAAGGGGATGTTATCGTTATCCGTTATGAAGGCCCCAAAGGCGGGCCCGGAATGAGCGAAATGCTCACGATTACCGCCGCCATCATGGGTGCAGGTTTAGGGAAAGAAGTGGCCCTGATTACCGATGGGCGATTTTCTGGTGGAACCCATGGTTTTGTTGTCGGTCATGTTACTCCCGAAGCTCAAGAAGGCGGAGCGATCGGCCTCATCCAGCAAGGGGATGTAATCACCATTGATGCAGACAAGAACGAGCTTTCCGTTGCCGTGAGTGATGAAGAACTCACCCAACGGAAAGCTCAGTGGACGGCTCCTGCCTACAAGGTCACCCGTGGAACCCTATACAAGTACATCAAAAACGTTTCACCCGCTTCTCAAGGATGCGTTACAGACGCTTAAGCCGATCCTCCCCTCGTTTTGTGAACTCCTGATGAAGACAAGTTGACGCTATCCATCGGTTTGCGTTAGCCTGAATGAGTTAAATAAGTCAGCCTAATTCAGCGCTCGGCCTGAAAGTGTTGTATAGAACACGCCGATGCTGGAGCGGAGGAACCGCGTTTTGGGGCGTATCTCTGTAGAAGTAAATCGCAGAGAAGGACATCTCTCAGTCCTAGCCCGTCAGCTAACTTCGTAGGCATTGAGAGGAGACTGGTAGATCAGCATTTTTCAGTAATGTTTTGATCTCGTCAGTGTCCTTGGCTGCTAACTGGTCGTGTTGTCGTACCAGACCTTGAACCTGAAGGGGCAAATCTTGCCATGTCTTTGGATGGTTTGGGCTGGAAAAGCAAGTCACGAAACAAAATAGCCATAGAGGTAAACCATGTTTTTGACGCAACATCGCATTGCCTTAATTTCTGTGGATGGGGACCCTGCCGCAGAGATCGGACAAGAAGAAGCTGGAGGACAGAACGTCTATGCGCGCCAGGTTGGTTTAGCCTTAGCAGAGCGTGGATGGCAAGTGGATATGCTCACGCGACGCAGCAGTCCTGAACAGGCGGCGATTGTTTCTCATGGCCCCGATTGTCGAACCATTCGTTTGACCGCTGGTCCGGCAAAATTTATGGCACGAGACCATTTACCCGAATATTTGCCAGAGTTTGTCCGTGGGGTGCAGGCATTCCAGAAACAAATGGGTTTTCAGTATGCCCTAGCCCATACCCATTACTGGCTATCTGCCTGGGTTGGTATGGAACTCAAGAGCCAACAAACACTGCGTCAAGTCCATACCTATCACTCTCTGGGGGCCGTTAAATACAAAAACACGAGCATTATTCCTCCCATTGCTTCTATGCGTTTAGCCATCGAGAAAGTTTGTTTAGAGTCTGTGGAACGAGTCATTGCCACCAGTCCTCAGGAGCTTGAACATCTGCGAACGCTCGTTTCTCTTGAGGGCCGCATTGAGATGATTCCCTGCGGCACCGACGTCGAACGATTTGGGGAAATCTCAAGAGCGACCGCCCGGAAACAGTTGGGCCTTGCGCCTGAGGCCAAGATTGTTCTCTACGTAGGTCGTTTTGATCCGCGCAAAGGTATTGAAACCCTGGTTCGCGCTTTCGCTCAGTCCAAGTTCCGAGGCGAAGCAAACCTAAAGCTAATTATCGCAGGGGGTAGCCGTCCCGGACAAAGCGATGGGATTGAACGGGAGCGCATCAAAGGTATCGTCCAAGAACTAGGTTTATCCGACTGCACCATCTTTCCTGGTCGTCTCGAAGAGACAGAACTTCCGGTTTACTATGCCGCAGCCGATGTATGCGTCATGCCTAGTCACTATGAAGCTTTTGGGCTGGTAGCAATTGAGGCTATGGCCAACCGCACCCCGGTTGTGGCGAGTCATGTGGGGGGATTGCAGTTTACTGTTATCCCAGAAATCACAGGTTTACTGGTCACGCCTAAAGATGAGGCTGGTTTTACAAGAGCCATTGACCGCATTCTCGCTGACCCCGCCTGGCGAGATGAACTCGGTCAAGCAGGCCGAGAACGGGTAGAGACTGCCTTTAGTTGGCATAGCGTAGCCTCCAGGCTCAGCAAACTCTACACACAGCTGCTGCTATCTCCCAGCCGTAAACTGAGGACTCCAGTCGCCTCTTGAGCATGGCCTATAAAATTTAGCGAAAATGGTGCGGTCGGAGAGAGTCGAACTCTCACACCTTTCGGCACTACCACCTCAAAGTAGCGTGTCTACCATTCCACCACGACCGCGTAGTTCTTGATGATGAAGGAGTACAGACCAATTGTCAATGTGCTTTCCTGAAATCTGAATGCTAAGGTATAACCACAGATTTAGGGCTCGACTTCGGCTATGTGTATCTGCATCAATTGCACCTATGTGGACCGTTGTATTAGCTACCATGCGGTAGAAACGCAGCATCAGCAGCCGCATCTGACGGAACACCCGGATTTTGAACCAGTGCATCCCACCATCAATATCAATCACACCTTCCCCAAAGTGGTCATTACCGACGATGGTCGGATTGTCCAGCAGGGAGACTTCGGGGTTGAGTGGGATGTAGTGGGCTGTGAGAGTTTCAGCGAAGAGAAGGGACGTTGGATGGCTTTGCGTCCCAACGAATTGGTCCCTACTTAGACCATTTTTTGGGTGTGGACGCTCGCTCCCTGGATAAAGACCATTTGCTTAGCCTGACGTTTTTTGGCGACCCCCAGGCCCTCTCCCTCCGAGAGAGGGCCTGTGACTAACTCTACGCGCTTGCCTTCAGCCCGCAACTGTTGCGCTGTGGCTATGGCTGAACCGTAGTCCTCTTCTGCGGCAGGAACCACCAAAGCGTCGATGCTGGCACCATTCAATAAGTCGGCACTTTGGGGGGGTAAACCAGCCTCTTTCAAAGCTTCACAAACTCGCTCAATCCCATAGCTAAAGCCTACTAGAGACATCGGGTCCGGGTCCCCAAAGATTTTAGATAGACCGTCATAGCGCCCACCGCCACACAGAGGACGGCCCCGATGTTGGATCTCAAAAATCAACCCGCTGTAATAGTGCAATCCACGCCCAAACCCGAGGTCTACGCTGATTTGGCTTTGGGGAATCCCACTTTTGATCAGCAGGTCTAGCGTTTGCTGGAGTTCGAGGAGCGGTTCTGGGGAAAGTCCATAACGTTGGATAAAGTCATCCAGCTTACTGAGGGTGTTATAGGCAGGTCCATGGAGGGTGCTTAGTTCCGTAGCCGCTTGCAGAAACTTACTCAATTGGTCCCGCTGGAGATTCCGATTGGACTTGCTGACAATACGACTCATCATGTCCTGGAAATTGCGGTTAGGCCCTACTTCCAGATTCAAGACCTTAAGAAGACCGGCTAAGAGGGAAGCGCCTTCTTCCGGACCCAGGCGATTCAGAATAGCAGCCAGTTCTTGCTCTTCTTGGGAAGCCTCTGACTGAAGCGCTGAATTGACAGAAAAGCCTAATTCGGCCAATCTTTGTTCAATTTCTGCAATGGACTGCACTTCCTTGCCTAGATTGCTGAAGTTCTCCACCAGAAAATCCCGTAGCTTACGCTCTTCAATCCAGCGCCGGGCCATTTCAATGACGGTCCCCAAACTGCCCAGCACAATGCGATGGTCTGTCAAACCTAAGGATTCCAAACCCCGGTATGCCACCTGAACAATTTCTGCATCCGCCCATGCCCCCCCAGCTCCAATCAGTTCTACTCCAGCCTGGGTAAACTGGCTGTCCGTATGGGCGGCAATACCTTGGTTCCGAAAGACAGGTCCTTGGTAGGCCAGCCTGATCGGGAATAGAGCCGTGGGCAAAAGCGGTTGAATGGCTCTGAGTAACGAAACGGTGATCTCGGGTCTTAAGCAAAGGTCTTCCTGCGGATCTGGGCTATCCCCAGCTTTTAGGGTAAATAGTTTACGCCGAGAAGACTGGCCCGATTTCCAAAGATAGGTCTGAGTACGCTCCAGAATGGGCAGATCCACACCTTGGTAGCCGTAGCTAAGGAAGTGCTGCTCTAATTTTTGGAGCACCGAACGCTGGAGGTAGTATTCATCCCCCATAAGGTCTCTAGTACCCCGGACCCGGCCAAAATTCATAGGAGTTTACTGTCTAGACGCTTGAGTTGACTGATCGTATCATTTGCCATCCCCTCAAGCACTTGAGAGAAGACCCCGAAGCTCTGTGTAATTTCCTCGGCAGATCGAAGTACATGAGCGGGGTTATTTACCTACGTTTTTCCTGAGATTGAGAATGCTATTGGATAGGTTCGTGCTAAAAAATCAGCGCTTTCTACATCTAACGCCATGCTCAGAGTCAATCTATTTCTACATAAAAAATTTGGCGGGCCAGACGGGGCTCGAACCCGCAACTTCCGCCGTGACAGGGCGGTGCTCTAACCAATTGAACTACTGGCCCAGTAATTCAGGCGCACTTGATAGTATCGGCAAATACAGCGCGCGTCAAGCTTCTTCTTAGTCTTCGTTGGTAAATGGGTTGCCGCGCTTGTACTGGAGCCAAGCTGCAGCGAACAAACCAATGATAGTTGCGACCGAAAGGCCTAACACCATACCAAGCAGTACTGGTTCAATCATAGAAAACTTCCTTATTCTTCTTTCGAGATCTTATCGGTTCTAAAGATTACAAAAGACTAAGTTTTATTACTGCGTCTCCATTTCTTTCATGGTTTGGATCAGCAAGAGTTTGCTTTGGAGTTTCCATCCCATCCGTTGGATGGCGAAAGCTCCAACCGCTGCAAGAGCCGCAACAATATATGCTGGGACTCCATAGCCTATAGCGCCTGCCAGCAGGGCCAATCCGCATAGACCATAGAGGGGTAGGGCGACCGCTTGACGCTGCTCACAGAGGATTTTCGCGACCATGCCGCCTGCTCTTAGTTCCTCTTCCAACTCTTTAAGGAAAGCCCTGCGATCTGCAGCAGGCATTTGGAAGTTAAGTTTACGCCGCAAATTCTGACGCCGAAGCGCTTCGGTTCGATATTCTGCTAGTTCGTCTTCTGCTGCTTGCAGCATGAGTTCTCGTATATCCATGTCCCAAAGAGATGCAGGGCCTCAGTTGATTGAAACGTACCAGTCACCGATGAAGCGGAAGACTGGATTACGCTCCGTGCCCAGGGCTCTTGCACGGATACGGTACATCCCACCACTATCAGGGTTAACGATATTAGAAAAGTGGATAGAAAGTGGAGTTCCCGCAGGGACAGGGTCTTTGATCGAGAGCGTCAAGGTTAGATCTTCTTTCTCATAGGACGCGTCTTCCAATGGAAAGTCTGCACCCGTATCTTTGTTGGAAAGTTTAACTCGGCTTGGATCTAGGCTTCCTGAATAACCATCAGGCAGAATAATCTGCAACTGACGAATCGCTACCTTTTGCGCGGGTACGTACATGTCCATGGAGTTAAGTTGAGCCCGAGCCCGATCATTGCGCAAACGGTAGGTCAGTACCGTATCTCGGTCCTTGGGACCCGTAAGCATAAAGCCAGATTGAGCCATTAACGGAGCAACGGGAGCACCAAAAACCAGTACACACAAAGCGATAGCCCCAAAAAGACGCGTCCGCATAGCCAAGCACTCCTTATGTAATCTATGTAACAAAAAAGACGAACGTTACCCTGTCGGGTTCCCCCCGTGAAACTATTATCGCGGATGGATGAACTTTTTTCAGAAGACCTGCATCTAAGAAGCAGTTGTCAAAATTCACGCAGTATTCACGAAAGGTTCATGAGGGATTCGCTTTGGCGCAACACATTTACCCATTCAAGAGACTACTGACTTCGTCTGAACGTCATCACAAGTGCTCCAAACCCAATCGTGAAGACGTTTTATGCGTCTTACAGTGTAAACATCTCCTAATAAAAGTTTGATATGGAATCTCTAGAACCTCGCCGTCTTTGCCTACAGTGTGTCAGCACTCTAGCCGGAACCCTCCTCTCTGGTGGTTCCTTATTCTCAGTCGTCATGCCCCAACAGTTTTTCAGCATGCCTTCTCAAATACTCAGTTTTGGGAGTGTAGCCTTGCTTCCTCTGTTGGTAATGGTCGGGGCTTGGACTTTTGCAGAATGGCTTTCCGTGGACAGTTAAGCTAGGGCAACCAAAAATCAGGCAGTATTGTTTTTCTAAGTTCTCTCCAGGATTTATTTAAAGAACGCCCAAACTGAATATGGAGTTCATCAGACTCAACAGGAATAAT
Organism: Gloeobacterales cyanobacterium; assembly: GCA_049582005.1. GTDB lineage: Bacteria > Cyanobacteriota > Cyanobacteriia > Gloeobacterales > PMM-0068 > Sivonenia. Next base: position 7,656 of record JBAUTB010000048.1, read on the forward strand.
CTCAGCCAAATTACCAAATTTAAAGCTATCAATCGCTAAATTTGCAGCTTCTAAACCCGTAATATAAGCTTTTTCCTGAGACCAGGAACCATGACGATTTATAATCCAGTCTCCACTCATATAAACCTGCTTAATCCCTGTTTTTGCTGTTAACAGATACGGGTAACTTCCTGGAGAAAAGTGGGTAACTGCTTGCGGTAAGCGAACCACCCCATAATCTGTGATCTTTGCCTCCTGAAAATCAGGAATACAGGTTGCCAGATAACGCTGGACTCTACGGACAATCTGCTCATCACTCAGGGGCAAAAATTGATTTCCATGATAGAAATCGGCTTCGATAACCGTTCCTGATTCATCCCTGTATTCATCCTGTAAAGTATTGAGGTCAAAGAACGTCCATCCCGTTGTCCGGTCAAAGCCAAAGCAGGCATTGGAAGCGCGAGGAATCGTTATTTTACGGTCGAACCATAAACGGGTAGCCAGAATATCTATGGCTCCCAAGTTCTGAACATTTTGAAATTCTTGATGCTGCTGTAGGGTAGGGCTTTTCGCAACTATCTTCTTCATGCCTGTGATGCCCACGGAGAAGATCACGGCATCTGCTTCGATTACTTCATCCCCACAGATCACCCCAGTTACTTTGCCAGAAACATCAACGCACACATCCCTGACGCGAGACTGCGTCCGGACTTGACCGCCCATTTTTTCGATATGAGCTACCCAAGGGCGAAATATCATCTCCCCCACAGTTCCTCGGCACCAAACCACATCAAAATCTGGCTGGTGCGCCAGGATAAAGTAGTACAACATTCCAAGAGCGGCAGCGGCAGAACACTGCTCCCCGGGAGCAAATAAGCCGACCAGCAGCATTGGTTCGAAAGACTCATGATAGAGCCGAGCCGAGACGCCGAACTGTTTGAAGAGTTCACGGGCGGTCACCGAGTCATAGCGCCGCCATGCCTCATCAGAATTATCAAAATCCAAAAGGGCATAGAGCAGCGGTAGCGCCGAGAGCCGATCCACTAACGGTAATCGCTTGAATTGGGTATAGAGAAACGTTCCCATGGGCGTGGGAAGTCGAGGCAGGTCTTGAAAAATAGGGGATTCGACTTCTAAGCCTGCAGGAGAATATTGGGCAGAGCGCGTCCAAGAGGTAAATGGCTGAAGGCCTAGCTCTTTGACCAGAGCAAAAATATTTTGGTAAGGATACCAAAACCCATGAATTCCTGCTTCTAGGGAACGGCCACCAGGCGTTGTCCAGCCAGCGACTAACCCCCCAGGATAGGCTCCCGCTTCGAGGAGGGTTACGTCATAGCCTTGTTTGACCAGATGATAGGTAGCCCCTAAGCCTGCCCAACCGGCACCCACGACCACAACTCGTGGCTTCTTCGATTCCACTGTCCTTCCCCACCGCTAAGTCCCAAAAGCCCGGTCGCCAGCATCCCCTAAGCCCGGAACAATATACCCCTGCTCATTCAAATGCTCATCAATCATGGCGCTATAGATCACTAAACCGCTATAGCGTTGACTGAGGGCTTGCAGGGCTGGGGGGGCACAAATGACAGAGATAATTCGGATGTTTTCGACAAGAGCCCCACGTTCCAAAATTTTTTCCATAACCGCGACACTGGTTCCACCTGTTGCCAGCATCGGTTCTAAAATCAAGACTCGTGTTTCTGGCTCAAAGACCTTGGGTAAACGGTTTAGATAGCAATCAGCGAGCAAAGTCTCTTCATTGCGAGCGTAGCCCAAGTGATGCACCGTAGCACCGGGTAAAAGAGGCAAAATGCCATCTAGTAGCGCCAGTCCAGCTCTAAGGACAGGAACCACAGCCAAAGGAACCCGATTATCAATGACGGTAGCGGGCGCTGGCATTTCTAGCGGGGTGTAGACCCCAACCTCTAGGGTGGGCAAAAAATCACGCAGGGCTTCGTAGGCGAGCCAGCGGCCCAAATCTGCCACCGCAGAGCGGAAAATGGGAGTGGGTGTATTTTTGTCGCGGCAGACAGCTAAGAGTTGATTGATAAAAGGATGGGGAGGGACATGGATACGCATCTGCAGTGCCATCAGCTTTTCTCCCTCTGGTCTTCTATGACAGGAAGCATATCTTTCCGCAGGAATTCCTCGCTTAAAAGACCTAGTTTGTTCAATCCTTGCTGGGTTTGTTTAGCAACGCCCAAGCCCACCAAGGTGCCTAAGGCTAGAAAGCCAATAAGCGTTTCAAGCGTCTGACGATCCACGGTTTACCTCATAACATGGCATAGGAGAGGGCCTCTTTGGCATCTTCTCGGTCAAATTGACTGAGCGCTTGCTGAGCATCTTGCTGAACGGACAGGTCTTCATCGTCTAGCCGTTCGATCATCGGTTCAATCGCTCTCGGGTCTCCCAACTTGCCCAAAGCCCAGCAGACATTAGCACGCACTGCCGCCACCGGGTCTTTCAGTGCTTCTAATAGAACAGGAACGGCCTCCAACCTCCCAAGCGTTCCCAAGGCTCCAGCCGACCATAGCCGAACCGCAGCAATATCCTGGCGTAGAGCTTCCATCAGAACAGGGAGGGCTCGTTGGTCCTGACAATTCCCTAAAGCCCAGACCACTCCCTTGCGCACGTAACCATTCCAATCGTCCATCTGCTGAATCAAAGCTTCTACTACGGACGAATCATGATTACGGCCTAAGGCATAGGCCGCGCTGACCCGGACCAGGGGACAGTCAGCGCGCAATAGTTTTAATAAAGGCTTAATCGCCCTAGGTTCTTCAATTTCGGCAAAAAGCCGGATGGCTTGTATACATCGCAGAGGTTCCTCGGCCTCTAGGTCCGCAAGCAGTTGTTCAATATTGGTTAGTTCAGGTGGATCCGAGGAAACAGTCATATCGTCTATTGTGACATTCCTAAGGCATCCTTCCCACACCCAATCGTGGTATCGCTAGAAATCCATTCACTGGCTTGACTCTTCTCTAAGCAGGATCGAGGGCATTCTGCTTGAGTTCATCCAAAGAAGTATATTCCAAGGCCAAGGCATGCGTTGAGGACAGCACAACAGGGGGCGCTACGCCCGCATCGAAGGCCTCTTTCCAGCGAGAAGCACACAAACACCAGCGGTCCCCAGGTTTTAGGCCAGGGAAACTAAAGCGGGGAGCAGGCGTGCTCAAATCATTGCCCCGTGATTTGGTATAGGTAAGGAATTCTTCCGTCATTTGTGCACAAACCACATGCGTACCCACATCTCCACCCCCGGTGGTGCACATCCCATCCCGATAGAATCCTGTCATCGGAGAAGTACAGCAGAGCTCCAAACTTCCTCCCAAGACGTTACTAGCTTCTTTCATCAGAAACATCTCTCCAGAGAAACGTAGTGTACCCCTAGATTATCGATACCTGCATATGCGATCCATCAGCAGCGATGGAGATGTTGGGTGTAGAGGCTAAAGGAATCATCATCGTTCTCCTATAGACCGCACAGCAGAAAGCTAAACAGGCTTGTTTCCAAGACCTTCATTACGCTTGGCTTCTTTTTTTTGTTTATTAGATTGTGCTTTCGGCTTTTTAGCTTCTTTATTGCTTTTTCTTTCTTTTGACATATCAATTTTCCAAATAGCGCCTTCCTTAATTTTGCTCTACCTGAAGCAGCTTGCACCTGTAATTTGTCGAATAGACAAAGCCATTCTCTATCGCATGAAATGTGCCTGGAGTAGAGGCGCGATATATTGCGCCTCTACTCCAGATTCTCTACAACAAGCGCTGCAAGATAATTGGTTGTCAAGGTGAACGACTGCATGAACCAACCCGACAGCGCCTCTGACAGCGCCCATGCGTCTTCTGTCCGGATGATTTCGACCTGATCCAAAGGATGGCTTAGACCTTTTCCCGTTGCCTTCAGATAAGCTTCTTTAGCCGTCCACAGGCGAAAAAAGACATGCGCCTGCTCCTCTACCGGAAGGGCTTGAATCAGGGCATGCTCTGCCCTTGAAAAAAAGCGTTTGGCCAATTGCTCAGCCTCAGGCAACGGGCGCAGATATTCTAGATCTATGCCAACTTCTCTTCGTGTAGCAACAGCACAGAGGGCCAACTCATGGGAATGGGACATATTGAATTGGAGTGCTCGTACCGAATTGCGCTCCAGACAAGCAGAAAAATACCCGATACCCTTGCCAGCAGAGTGTTTAATGGAGCGGGTGCACCTAGAATTCACCGACATTCCAGCTAAAAAGGGCTTACCCTTGGGGCCATAGGTAAACTGCACGGAACTGGGCGTACTCCCTGTGTAGTGACTAAGGATAGAACGGAGTTGCCCTCGACCCACCACAAATCGACGGCGGTCTTGCTCAAAACGAAAACGACGGGCTCGCTGAACTTCATCTTCTGCAAGGGTTTGCCCTAATTTTTGAACTACTGCCTCTGACTGGAGTAGGTTTATTTGCCAGATATGGACCACATCTTTAGATAGATCGACGTCTACAGGCTGATCAGCCTGTTCTTCCCAATCTCGGAGGGTTACGGCAGGAATCAGATAAGGCCCCTTTATCCTTGATTGCCCTGTTTCGCAAAATAACGGACATCATCCATGCTTAAACCCGACTCCTCTGAAGCCAAGTCCACATCCCGCGAGACAATCAAAGCACTGATAAACTTTGACAACTTCTTACGAAAAGTCCCACTTTTCCAGTAGATACGGGCATCCACCTTCAAAAGGGCATTGGCAGGGATGGTGGTACCGTCCTCCATCGGAATAGGGATGGTACTCAGAATTTCGTTGGGAGAGGCTTTATAGCTCAAAGTCTTGACGGGAAGATTGGCCACTAGCTTCTTTTGGTCTGCTTCGGACATAGCGGTTCGCTGCGGTTCACGTTCAACAACAGCCTCAGAGGAAGCTTTGAGGGGCACTGACTGTTCAGCTATGGACTTTTTCCCTTCTGATTTTGCTTTTTTCTCTGAATCTTCAAAAGCTAGTTTCTTGGCAGGCCATGGGTTATCCCAGCTTTTCGAGACAGAAGCAATCTTCAACGGGGCAATGGCAACTGTATTTTGCTTATCCCCAGCCGTAGTAGGGGGGGAAGCTGCAGTCTTTGACGCAACCGAACCTTTCGGTAATGCCGAAGCCGAAGCATCTGGTTTCGGCGAAGGGCCTGTTGTAGCCACAGGCGGAGAGGCCTCAGGCGCTTTGCTAGGCATGGCTGCAACAGGAGTAGTAGCTTGTGGCGGCAGTACAGTCGGCTCTAAATTTTCCCCATCGGTTCGCTCCGGCTGAGTATTCAAAGCAGCAGCGGGGTCAGCGGCAGGGGCCTCTGCCGTAGGTCCCTGGTTTGAACTGACTGCCACAAGATCAGGATTTTGCAGACTGAAACTATACCAAATCAAGACTCCAGACACACCGAGGCAAACAAGGATCAAGGCAGCACGGACAGAAGACCTCATCCAGGGAGAAGGAATATCCAAATCTTGGTCATAAAGAGCACGGGCTTCATCGTTTGTGAGCGCGTTGTAGGCCTCATTGATAGTCTTCAAGAGCTCTTCAGCTTCCCGTTCCTTATTCACATCAGGATGATATTTCCGAGCGAGCTTTAAATAAGCTTGTCGGATTTCTTCTTTGGAGGCGTCATAACCGACACCCAGGATGCGATAGTAATCTTGGGTCACGTGGTTTGTATCTCGCTCCTCGTAATATTACCTAAAATTGGCCTTAGCAGATAGGGTTTAACCCCGTATTAACCCCACCTTGTAACAAAGACTAACGCACATTAGGCGCTAAAAATCAGCCTTGTCCAGGGTGAGGGTGCGCGAACAATTCAATTTTCTTTAAAACCCTTGCTCCCAAGAGAATATGGGCTACGCACATACTCAGTTGACACCTATTTCGATTCGAGAATATCCAAACGGCTTTTTAGCTCCTGATTATTTTTTTGCAGCTCCTCAATAGCTTCGCGGAGTTTTTTCACTTCTTCGCTCTGGGCGACAGAAGCGCGTAGGGCCTCAATGGCTTCTAAAGCCGTCCGTTCAACCCGACCATCGGGGTCATTGCTGGCAATTTGCTGAAGCAAAGCGAGGGCTTTGGGAGATTGCAGAGATTTCAGGGAGGCAATGGTTGCCAGACGAGTTAAGAAGAAACCCTCTTTCGCAATATCAGCCAAGCAATTTAAGACTTTGGAGTCATCCTTGCCTTCACCCCATCGACCCAACGCTCGAATAGCGGCCAGACGCAGAGGCTGGGGAATACCCAAAGCGGTTTTCGACATCAAGAGATCGCGGGCTTTATCGTTATCTTTGAGTTCGGCTAACCCATCTACCGCTGCAGCGCGCACCGTTTCATTCCAAGAATCCTGCTTCTCCAGTACTTTTTTGAGCACTTTGTACGCCGCTTCATGCTTCGTTTTGCCGATCGTTTTGGCTGCCGCCGCCCGCACAAAATAACTAGGCACCCCCTTCGTGAAGGGCTCCACGGCGCTGAACGTTTTTTCGGTAGGGTCTGTAGCTAAGGCCGTAAGGATAGCTTTGCGGACCCGGTCCTCCTGTACTTGGGGCAGTGCCTGACGGAGGGCATCACAGGCGTAGTCTCGCTTGGCCTCAGATAGGGCACTCGCTACTTCAGCGCGCACACCCCAAAAAACTGTTTCATCCAAAAGAACGGATTCTAACGCTTTCGCCACGGAGGGATTAGACTTTTTAGCCAAAGCTTGGGCAGCAAAAATGCGGCTCATGACATCCGGGTCGTTTTGGAGTTGGGCTTTCAGGTCTTCTACGGAAACCTCCAACTCTAAAGTTTTGAGAATATGGTTTCGGGGATCAAAGGAAAAGAAGAGAGGCTTCGTTTCTAGGGGAAAACAAAAAGTCTGCTCTGTCTGATGGATATGTAAAGGGAAAACCTTGGGGGTTCCATCTTGGAAGTTGAAAGATACCGGGATGTTTAGGTCAAACAGGACGGTTAGATCATTGACCGTCTGTTTTTGCTGAACCGTCACTTTGGCATAACTACCTTCTTGGTCCCAACTGTAGGAGACTTTGAACTCAGGATGGCCTCCTTTGAACACATACTGCTCAAACAACGGCAGCAGATTACGCCCGGTCGCTTTCTCAATCGCTCGGAGCAGGTCTACGGTTTCCACTGTGCGGTGGCGATTATCTTCCAGGAAGGTTTGGATGAATCGAAAAAAACCTGTTTCTCCCAAGTAATGGCGGAGCATATGGTAGACTGCCGCCCCCTTTTGATAGAGGTGGCGGTCGTAGAGTTCTATCGCTTCCTTATAGACATTCGTGACTATCGGTCGCCGGTAGCGCTGCTTATCCTCATCAAAGTAGGAATGGGTATCTAAATAACGGAAATAATCCGCATCCTCCTGTCCATACTCATGCTCTCGCCAGAGGGCTTCAAAATAGCTCGCCGCTCCTTCCTTAATCCAGGCATGGCTCCAGTGCTTGATGACGACCAGGTCTCCAAACCATTGATGGACCAATTCGTGGGCAACCAGGTCTTCACTCCAGCAGTACTCTTTTGCGGCTTGCTCATCCAATAGGCAACGGTCGGTCAGGACGGTACAAGAAGTGTTTTCCATACCGCCAAAAATAAAATCATCTACACAGACCTGGGCATAACGGGGAAAAGGATAACGCACCCCAAATTTTTCGGAGAACAACTGAATCATCCGGGGAGTTTTGCCCATCGTTCTTCGCGCTTCTTCCTCACGACCAGGCGTGACATAGTAGGGCACTTCAATCCCATCCCACTCGTCTTGAATCTCGGCAAACATCCCAACCACCAACGTCATCAGATAGGTGGGATGGACCTGTTCTTGCTTCCAGTGATAGGTCTTGGTCTTTTTTGTTTCGGTAACTTTAGCCAGCACACCATTAGAAATCGCTTGATAAGGCTTGGGCACCGTGACGGTGATCTCTGAGGTGGCTAGCTGACCAGGATAGTCAAAGCAGGGGAACCAGAAGCGCGAATCTTCATCTTCTCCCTGCGTCCAGACTTGGACTGGCTTATTCGGATAGTGATCATTGGGTTTGATGAAATAAATGCCCCGCTGTGGTTTTTCCACCGCGTATTCCAGGGTGATCTCGAGGGTGGTCCCTCTTGCCACACCTTCGGGAAGGGTCAGATAGACCCGTTGCCCATCATGGCTAAAGATCAGTTCTTGGGATTCCCCTAAGTAAACGCGTCCGATGGTCATATGAACCGCATCCAAGGTCAAAGACCGCACCCCTTCCTCTAAGGTGACCAGTCGGACCTTGCACTGGCCCCTTAGAGATTCAGCTTCAAGGTCCAGATCGAGATTTAGGCTGATGTGTTCAACAAGACCTGGCTTATCTGGGTTGTACTGGGGTTTAGCCCCAGGCAAGCTGAAAGATTTGTAGGGAGATGTAGGCTGGTTCACAACGGTTCCTCAGTACCAGCCTTCATTATGGAGCTTTACGTCATAGCGAAGGCTCTACTGCCTGAATCAGTGCGGGACTCGGCGAGAAAGCAGCTGTTCTTCCAGGGCCGCAATCCGATTGTAGGCAGCCGTTAGCTGCGCCGTCAGTCGTTGGACTTGGACTTCTGGAGTAATCAGCTTCCCGTTGGTAGAGGGCTTAGAAGTTATTTCTTCCTCTTCCCCAAGAATGTCCTTTTCAGGTTGTCGATAAGCAGTAGCATGATTGCCTGCTTGAGCTTGAGGACGTAAATCCTTTTGATCGAGGGCCTCGGCAATCCGCACGGGAAGCACGGCCATAGCTTTCTTCAGTTCTTCTAAAGTCCGCTCTATACTCTCAAACTTTTTCTGACTTTGGTCATCCATAGGGACCGTCCCAAAAGATGGGTTGTATTCATAGCATAGTGAATAGATGCCGGGAACTAATCATTATTCGGAATCTCTTAAGAGTGTGAAAAAATGGCATAGGATGTTGCGCATCGTAAACACTATTGGCAGTAGCAAAATAACCGTTACATGGGTGATGGACAGGCTGAAATCAAGCTGTTTCGCAGGATCATGCACCATTTTCAGAAGATTAAGGAGTAACTCCTCCTGTTGAAAATTACTGAGCTATTGCCTGTAGATCAGAGCTGTCTCGCATCACAAGTGCTTCAGCCATAAGCAACGCATCCTCTATCTCAGGCTCATAGCCTAAAGCCAGAAGAAATGCTTGGTTCGTACGTAGAATCTGTCCTTCGAGTGTCTTCAGAACCACATGCCAGGAATGGTATTCCGTTTGAAATTGAGACTTCACACCCTGATACGTATAAAAAACCATTCCTTGGGGAGTTGCAAATAGTTTGGCTTGTATCATTTCGGATGTGAAATTCACGGAAATACTCCTTAGCTCAAGCTGCGTGTTTCTACTGAACTTAGAGTGACCAAAAAAGGACAGCCATTACTCAGGGGAAATACCTAATTTAGATTTTTTAAACGGCACGAGCTTCTTATTAGCTGAAAGGCTGACTCCATATAAGCAAGAGCCTCCTAGAAAGATAAAAGCCTGAATCAATTTGCGTAAAAATGCGTAACTTATGAGCTTTAAGATAAAGCCTTGATAAAGGAGGTTTGGTATGGTGGACGCAGAATAGCTGGAAATGCGGTGGAGATTTGGTTTTGGGCTGGGCTCAGTGTTTTGATCGGGTATCTCCCCTTCGCACAGTGGATAGTGCAACTCCTAACAGGTCAAGACCTCAAGACGCTAGGAACAGGGAACATTGGGGTCTCTGCCGCCTTCCATCACGGGGGAGTGACTGCAGGTATCTTGACGGTTATTTTAGAGATTGCTCGCTCCGTGGGAGTGGTCCTGGTGGCCCATATCCTTACAGGACAAGGAGTTTGGGAATCAGCGTGCCTGGTGGCGTTGGTATTAGGACGGAATCTAGGCGGTGGTGGCGGCGTTACCAATACTTTTTGGGGAGGGTTGATATATAGTCCTTGGAGTGCTTTGGGGGTTTTGATCTCTGGGGGAATGTTGTTCCTTTTGACCCGTAACCGCCGCTGGGCTCGTATGTATATTTACGTATCTCTGCCCTTTTGGATTTACGCCATAGAACGCAACTTTTCAGAAGTCATTTTAGCCATTGTTTTATCCCTATTGTTAGGGTGGATGGACCGCAACCTGGCAGATGACCTGGACCTAGAGGAAGGAAAGAACCGAGGTTCAAAAACGATACAAAGTTTTTTACAGGGCAAAACTTCTGACAATCGTCCAAAGTCATCATGAAACTCCCTTCACTACAACAACGTTTTTCTCCCGAACAAATTGGGTTTAAAGCGTATCGCCTAGGCCAATTACTGAATGCGGGATTCCCGGTGCCTCCGGGCTGGGTGGTTCCTATAGATTGGCCGCATCCGATCCGGATTCCCTTGGTCTTTAATACCGCTTATGCCGCTCGTTCGTCGGCTGTGGGCGAGGATGATGAGCAGCAGTCCGCCGCAGGCAGATACCGGACCATCCTGAACCTGGCATCCCGCAAAGATTTAGAGGAAGCCATTCAGCAGGTCCAGGCTTCCTATGCCCAGGAGAAGGGAGAAAAGGGAGCCGTCCTTATCCAAAAGATGGTAAAAGCCCAATGGAGTGGCGTTCTTTTCACCCGAGACCCGATTGAAGGACAATCTTTTTACATACTGGAAGGGAGTCCAGGAACAGGGGGCGTCGTATCCGGGAAAGAGACCCCCCAATGTTTACGGATTGCTCATCAAGAGCCAGAGTTGTCTGAAGATGAAACTTTTGTACCGAAAGAGGTTGTGAAGCAGCTCATAGACTATGGTCAACGCATTGAGCATTTTTTTGATGGCTTACCCCAAGATATTGAGTGGGCCTGGGACGGGGCTAAAGTTTGGATCCTGCAAGCGCGCCCGATCACCAACTTAGTTCCAGTCTGGACCCGTAAGATTGCCAGCGAGGTGATTCCTGGAGCGATCCGCCCTCTGACTTGGTCGATCAATCGTCCGTTGACCTGTGGCGTTTGGGGAGAATTATTCACGCTAGTTCTCCAAGAAAGAGCAGAGGGACTAGATTTTGAGCAAACGGCAACCCTGCATCGCAGCCATGCATACTTCAATGCCACCTTGCTTGGGGACATCTTCCGGCGGATGGGGTTACCGGAACAGGGATTAGCTTTTCTGGTGCGCGGAGAAAAATTTACCCGTCCCCCCTTAAAAGCTACGCTACAGAACATTCCAGGTCTGTGGCAGCTCATTCAGAAAGAACGGAAGCTCCTGCAACAATTTAAGCGAGATCATAGACAGCAGTTCATCCCCCTGATCCGTAAATTAGAAAAACTCCACTATGAGTGGATGGACCCCCAAGAGCTCTGGCAGCAAATTCTAGAAATCCAGGTCGTCTTGGCGAGAGCAACGCTATACAACATCCTTGGTCCCCTGGGCTTTGCCCTGCGTAATAAGCTATTTGCGATACCCGATCCCTGGCTCCGCAGTGCCAGCGATACCCTGCCAGAAGTTGCTTCCATCAGAGCGCTCACGGATCTAGCAAAACGTGCCCGTATGCTGCTAACCTCTGAACTTCAACAAGATGCCGTACTATCGGCGCTCGAAGAAAGCCCGGAAGGAAAAGACCTCCTCGTAGAATTGGAAGCCTGGCTCCAGAAATACGGCTATCTCAGTGAAGTAGGGACGGATATTGCAGTTCCCACTTGGAAAGAGAAGCCTGAAACTCTGTATGACCTCTTTGCGACGCTCGTGGTCAACAAACCGGTTGAACCGACTGAGGAGTTAGCTATTACTACGCTGGATAACGCAACCATTCCAGAGGAACAACCGCAAACAAAGTTAGAGCGCTGGCGTTTGGCTCAAGTTGCTCCCCGGGCAAGCCTGAAAGGAGCGATTGCCGAAGTTTATGCACGCTTGCTCGCCCATCTACGTTGGATTTTGGTTCACCTGGAAGAACGCTGGGTAGAGCAAGGAGTACTCGCGGCATCGGGCGATATTTTTTTTCTGGAAGTTTCAGAAATTCGTCAACTAGCCCAAGATCCTAACCATTTTGACCCCAAACCGATCGTCACGCTCCGTCGCCAAAAGTATGATCACGACTGTCAAGCTCAGATCCCTCCACTGGTCTATGGCAACGTACTTCCGGAAGAAGTAGAACCAGAAACCCTAAAAACAGATAAGGCGGATAAGACATCGCAGCTTCAAGGAATTCCAGGCAGTCCGGGAACCAAAGAAGGGACGGTCCAAATTGTGACGAGCCTTCATGGGGAATACATCATCAATCGTGAAACCATCTTGGTCGTCCCCTACACCGACGCCGGCTGGGCTCCTCTCCTGGTTCAGGCTGGTGCCCTGATTGCAGAGGTGGGGGGGCAACTTTCCCATGGGGCCATCGTGGCCCGAGAATATGGATTGCCTGCTGTGATGAATATTCCTGGGGCGACCAAGAAATTTCAAAATGGCCAAAGAGTTAGAGTCGACGGAACCAAAGGAAGCGTCTTCCTTATGGAGGAAGCCATAGAAGCTGAGACTACCGAGTCTCAGGACATGCTAGAACCTGAGACTCTATAGCCATTCGTTCATGGTAGAAGCGCGATATACTGCGCTTCTACGATTTTTTGCCGAGGGGAGAGATGATCTGAATCATCAAACGGCCTTCTTGCATAGGTCTTTGGGTGACTTGACCAAGATCTTCTAAATCTTTGGCAAAACGGGTCAGCAGTTGCTCGGCAATAGCCGCATGTTGCGCTTCACGGCCTTTGAAGCGAAGCGTACACTTCACGCGGTCACCTTTGGCCAAAAACGAACGGGCCGCCCGCAAACGGACTTGATAATCGTGGTCGGCGATTTGATAGGAAAACTTAAGTTCCTTCACCTCCACCTGCATTTGATTCTTTTTGGCTTCTCGAGCACGTTTCTCTTTTTCGTACTTGAACTTGCCATAATCTTGGACCCGACAAACCGGGGGATTGGCATCAGGACTGACCAACACCATATCTAACTCTTGTTCACGAGCCACCTGAAGCGCATCCCGAGAATCCATGACCCCCAGATTACTGCCATCACTATTTATCAAACGAACCGTGGGGAACCGGGTAAGCCGCTCATTAATGTCAGGGACATCCTGACGGGGCCGATCTGCTCTCTTAAACCGACTAACCAATAGACTATATACTCCGAACGAAAGGACAGGGGTTACTGTTTGGGTTGTACAAAATTCCCATGTTTACGAATTCAAAAACCGCCCACAGATACTGTATGCGTAGCATCAATGTAGCAAATTGTTTGAGGGGTGGTGTATAAAGATTTATCGTTTTAGCCTATCTAGCGAAGCAGTATTCGTGCCCTACAAGGCTTGCCTATTGCGCTTTCAGCCAAGCGGCAGGCAGGGAGATAAACTTCTCGGTCTTACTGACATAGGCCCGCTGGACAAAGTTTTGGTAGCGGTTGTCCTGGATTTTCTTAAGAATCTTGCGGTAGTGAATCAAGGAAGCCCAGACAGGAAATCTCGAATCTCGCTGGAGGGTAATGATTCCCCGCTCTGCTTTTTCGTAGTAGCTATACGCCCGTTGTATTTCAAATTCCATGAGCGCTTTCCAACGCTGGTCGTTAATGTATTTGCCTAAGTCTTCTTCGCTATAGCTGAATTTTTGGAGGTCTTCTAGCGGGAGGTAGATCCGTCCCCGACGGTAATCTTCTCCAACGTCTCTGAGAATATTGGTCAATTGCAGGGCAACCCCTAAAGCAATCGCTTCCTCCGTCCCATCCTTCCCTGTCTCATAGCCCATAATCTGGGCACTCATCAATCCCACTGTACCCGCCACCCGGTAGCAATAGGTTTCTAATTCAGCAAACGTGGCGTAGCGATTCTGCGTCAGGTCCATCCGCATGCCAGCGATCAGGTCTATGAAGGGCTCTGCGGTGAGCGGGAATTGTTGAGCCGCGTCAGCTAGGGCCAAGTCTTCCAGACTATCTTCTGGGGGATTTCCTTGGAGCGTTCGCAGCGTCCGGGCTTCCCAGCATTCGAGATCGGCCATCGTGACCGTTCCCATCCCGGTCCCATCTACCAGTTCATCGGTATTGCGGCACCAAGCATAGATAGCCCAGATAGCCCTTCGTTTCGCCATGGGCAAAAGCATTGACCCTAGGTAAAAGGTCTTGGCATACTCCGCCGTAATGCTACGGCAGGCGTCATAGGCCCTCTGCAGGTCAGGCATGGGCAACTGGGGTCTTGGCTGTAAAAGCACGGCTGATTTCCATGGCACACAGTTTACCGCTCAATACGGCCCCTTCCATACTGGCAAGATAGGGTTGCTTCGTAAAATCTCCCGCCAAGTAGAAATTGGAGATGGGGGACTTTTGGCTCGGCTTGTATTTTTCCAGCCCTGGCACAGACTTGTAGACCGAACGGGGAGTCTTTACCACATGGTATTTGAGCAATTTGGCCTTGTGCGGAAGTTGGTCAGGGAAAAGGATCTCTAATTCTTTGAGCGTAGCAGCGATGATTTCTTCATCGGGTCGGGAAATCCAATCTTTGGCAGGGGCAAAGACCAACTCCAGCATCGATTTATCCGGTGCTTCATAGCCTTTACAGGCCACGGACATATCCGCATAGACGCTCAACAGGTCTGAGCGACTAAACAGTAAATGATCTACGGTGTTGAATTTCTGGTCAAACCAAAGATGGATATTAATGACAGGAACTCCTTCAAAATGTTTAAGATTTTGGAAGTAGGTCATCTCCCGCCACAGTTCAGGGATCAGTAACTTCAAGGGGTCCACGGGCATCGCACTGACGTAAAGGTCACTGGTGATTATTTCTCCGCTACTCATGCGGAAGCCTTTCACCTGACCTTTCTCATCCAGCAAAATTTCTTCTACATTCTTCTGGGTAAGGATTTTACCCCCTCGCTGCTCGATGTACTCTACCAGCGGCGCTAAAAGTCTTTCTGGAGGGGCTCCATCCAGAAGCGCAATCTTTGAGCTTTTCTGCTCTCGCAAGAAACGATTTAAAGCTGTCAGCACGACTGTTGCTGAAATTTCATCGGGGTCTATAAAATTTAGAGCCTTAGACATGGCAATGAACACTTCTTTGTTCACCCGTTCGGGAATGCCCTGTTTGCGTAGCCATTCAGTCAAAGAATACCGGTCCATTTCTTCGACATACTCCTGCCCTTTGATAATGGTCGGAATCAGACCAAGGCCAAACTTAATCTTCTCCTCCCAAGTCAGCATGTCATTGTTGCCTAAGATAGCGACGATCCCATCAAGCGGTCCAGGGAGACTTTTTGGAAAATCATAGCGCGAGAAGGTTCCAGGAGCATTGGGCATCGCAAAAATAAGTGCATGGTCTTTCCACTGCAGACGGTCTTCGATACCTAGCTCCCTGAATAATTGGATCACATTGGGATAGGCCTTAAAAAAGGCATGAAGCCCCGTCTCGTACCAATCCCCATCCTCGTCTTTCCAGGCAGCAACTTTACCGCCCAAGACATCCCGACGCTCCAGCACAAGTGGCTGAAAACCTTGGTCCACGAGGTATTTGGCGGTGGAAAGTCCTGCTAGTCCTGCTCCGGCAATGGCTACACGCATGAGCTTTAACTTCTGTAACGATTCCTTACTATTTTATATAGTGTTGTGCCATGTCAGCACAGGGAATAGGCGAGCAGAATAAACAAAACACAACATCTGGTGTTTCTAAATGTTATGCCTAGCGAAGCAATCAACATAGTTCGTAATGTTTAAGTCGTTACCCATGAGTTGCCTTTATAACCATGTTCTAGAATATAGGTATAGGGATGCATTCAGGATTCAAGAATGCTTAAGCGTCTTCCTCTGCCTTTAGCTATTTGTTCTACCTTATTCATAGGAAGCCTCATAACAGGTTTACCGTCATCTTTTGCTATAGCTGCAACAGCAGATTCACCAAAGGTTCAAGAAAGTATTCCAGAGCTTAGAACTGTTGATTCCTATCTCAAGGAAGGACTTAAGCTTTACCAGAAAGGTGATATTAAAGGAGCAGAACTAGCACTGCAAAAAGCAATAAATCTAGAACCTGGAAATGCAGCATTACATAGTAACCTAGGCATCGTTTTAGCTGACCAAAATAGATTCAAGGAGTCCATTCGCGAATATAGGGAAGCAGTACGTCTCAGTCCTCAAAATCCAGTTTTTCATAACAATCTAGGTAATGTCCTCAGTCGAACCGGAGACTTGCAAGGCGCTAGTGTGGAATATCGTGAAGCAATTCGCCTCAATCCTAAGTATGCTTTAGCCTACTTTAATTTGGGGACTGCATTGGGTAGTCTAAGAGAATTTGAAAACTCTAATGCTGCCTACAAGAAAGCTATCGTCCTTGAGCCTAAGTTGGCCCCGGCTTATGCAAATTTAGGACTTAACCTTTTTGCCCAAGGCAAACAAAAACAGAGTTTGGTTTATCTTAAACAAGCCAGAGATTTGTTTATTGAGCAAGGCATGATTGATGATGCGGAAACAGTTACACACATAATCATGATAATTCAGACATATTAATCAGACATGCTTAGACAGTCTAGGCACAAAAATTTGGCTATCCATAGAGGACATAGAAACTATAATCTGAATGGATTCTTAGCAACTTTTAAAATGGTGTTACTTCCTGGCTGACGTCATTCTTTTGAATGTGAGGTGAGACTGCCGATGCACTTTAAGCTACGGCGACTTTTTCTGGTACCCTATCGTTGGGAACGAAATTTTGTAGAATCATTCAATTAATACAAGCGCAACAACCCTATCAAAATGCAACTGTTCAGGGGACACAGAATTTATGAAAGCCCTTCCAAGAGAGCATTCTAGACTTGTGATGATAGAGAACTTTTTTCCTGAGAAGAACTCAAGTTGCAGGAAAATCGAGGCATTTTGAATTTTTGAACACTATCTGTAGCGTAATCTGTAAGCCTAAGCACTATCCGTAGTTAAACTACATGGTAATATAAGTGCAACCACATAAATTTTGGTAAGTAGGAGCGGGCCTTGTAGGTTTTTTAATCTCGGTCTCTCCTCTATTCGGCTTTTTTCGTCTTAAAGCAAAAGGGCCTCAGTACAGAGATAGTGTGTCTATATTTAGCGAAACGGTGCTTTTACACAGGATTTAAGTAATACCATTTTACTTTTTGAATGCGCTAAGGTTGCTTCTCCCCCAAAATGAGGGGGACTATATTGCGCGATGCATTTATTTAGCAAATTGCTCTGAAAATAGATTTTCATCCTTTGGGGTGCTGAAACCTCAGCATGAGCGATTGGTATAAGCAGTATGAAAAGCAGAATTCTCTCACAGAAGAAGAGAAAAATGGCTTCTCACGTGTGCTCCTGCTTTCCCTACATTATTACCTTGCGTTTATCTCCTCTAAACTGGATGACCATTTTTGCCTAAGAACATCTTTACTATCTCCGTTTTGAACTGCACATAGGCCTTTGTGTTCTCTACAGGGTTGGGTCTTGCTCAAATATAGAACGAGCTACAAAATCATGTTCCAAAGATCCACCACTACGCGCTTTTCGTTTATCGCAGCGATAGTGCTACTGCTCTTCTTGCCCATGCCTGCTGCCCCAACAGCACTCCAAACTTCTTCAGTGGAGGCAGAGACCAACCCCGAAGGCCCGGTAATCACAGACTCCTCTGCTTCAGGGGGTAAGTATGTGACCAGCGAAAAAGCTTATCAACCACTCGTCTCCGCGCCCCTCCCTTCAGGAGTAAAGGAGCCGATCATAGTCTGGGTTCGCTATCGGGGAGTTGCCGTTCAGTTGAAAGGGATTGCAGCCGACGGGAGTCAGAAGGAGTTGAACTGGCTTTGGGACAGGCCATCCACTTTCCAATGGGCTTCCTTTGGAGCTCATTCCCCTACCGAGCTAGGAAACAAAATTTTAGTAATCGGTGGCCCTAATCGGCTTGAGAAGTCTGGCGTAGATGCGGTGGTCATGACAACTGATCCCGATTTTAACCCTTATACAGCGGACCCAAAGCCCACCACTCCCTCAGCTGATGCTCTCCCTATCGATGTGCACGTAGATTGGGAAAAAACTACCGGTCAAACAACCCCTTTTATGTTTGGGACCAACGGAGCAGAAATCGCCTACCCTGAAGCGGCGACGGATACCGTCTTTAAAAAAAGGTTTGCCGACACAGGAATCCGTTTAATCCGTGTTCATGGCGATTTACTCGGCAAGTGGACCAATCCCAGCAAAAAGAGCTGGGATAGCGCAAAACTCAAAGCAGCCTATGATGCCTTTTCTCCAAACCCTCTGACGATTATCCAAAACATCCCTGGTTGGCCTTCCTGGATGGCTCAGGATAAAGACGGTCTGCTGGCTCCTTCGGAATACGACAACTATGCCGCCTTCTGCGCAGAACTAGTAGAGATTCTCAATGTTCAACAGAAACGCAAAATCGTATACTGGGAGCCTTTAAATGAACAAGATAAGCGCTACAAAAAAGCCGGCAAACTAGATGAGCTTTGGAAAATTTATAACAAGACGGCCAAAGCAATGAAAACCAAGGACTCCTCTATCAAAGTAGGGGGTCCCGCCTTGACCTATGACGATACCGATACCTTAGTCTCCTTCCTGAAGGCCAGTGCGCCCAATGTGGACTTCGTTTCTTGGCATCGCTACGCGACAGGGAATGTGAATGCCTCTAATGATGAACTGATGTCCATTGCTTCTAGGTTTGGCGAGCAGGTCAAGACATTCCGCAAAATTACCACAGAATATATTCCCTTTAGAAAAGTGCCGCTTTTACTGGGGGAGTACAACATTAATTACTCATGGGACTCCGGAGAACGGCGCCAAAATAGCCCTATTGGAGCCGTTTGGTTTGCGTCTGTGATCAAGAGTCTGGTTGATGCAGATATCAACATGGCTACTTCTTGGCATCTCAAAGACGGCATCTATGGAATGATTGGCCCGGATAATGACCTGCGGCCTGCGGCATCAGTGTTTACCTGGGCCAATAAATATTTGGTGGGGACTGTTGTGGAAGGGACGAGCAGCCTGCCTGCGGTGGAGGTGATGGCTGTACGTCAGAAAGATCAAAGTCGCTCTCTGCTGCTGATCAACAAAGGGACAAAAGCTGCAGCCCTGACGATCAAGACCACAGACAAGCTTCCCTGGGAGGTTGCGGCAGGTTCTTTCTTCCACCTAGACGAAAAAGGTATTAGAAAAGGCTCTTTGGAGACTTTATCGAAAGCTCCCTTGATATTGCCCGGTTATTCTCTGGTGCTTCTCCATCTTTCTTAGTGCCCCGTTAGATCATTGCTTATGTCGATAAAGGAATTATCTCTAAGCTTTTTTTCGTTGATGACAACATTCTAGTCACCCCTATTTAGCGAGTATGGCAATGCTCAATAAGCAACTCATTTATATACCCCTATTTCTGGTGAATAGCCTGATTATCGGAGCCGCTTCGCTGAGTTGGTTTCTCTTGCCGCGCGCTTATGATTCTTCCTTCTCGATAGTCATTCCAGGGAGTTCGGGGGCAGTCAATACCAGCCTGGGGAATGTCAATAGCGCTCCGGAAGCCCAGCCCGGCTCTAGCCAGCAAGTGGAGACCCAAACGCGCATTCTTCTCTCTGAGGGAGTGTCTAAAATGCTTTTGGCTAAGGTCGGGCCCCAAGAGGGCTCACCCGCTGAACAGGAACGGGCCTCGAATCAGCTCCAGAAAGCAATAGGGAGCATCAAGATCAAACCGGTTAGCGATTCGAATATCTTAACGGTAACCGTGAGTGATCAGTCTCCGGCAGAAGCGCAGAAGCTTTCTACCGCGTTGCTCCAGGTTTACCAGATCAAATTGAACCAGTTGCGCAATGCCGACCTGCAAGAACGGGTAGCGCTCTATGATGAGCCCCTGCAGAAGGCTGCCCGTGAGCTAGAGGAGGCTGAAGCGAAGTTGGCCCGCTTCAAAATGAAGTCCGGACTAGTATCCGCCGATGAACAAGTCAAATCCTCGATTGGGTCTATGGCAAACCTGATCAATGCCCAAGCCATTGCAATCTCTAACCAAAAGGAAGCGGCAGCCCGGACCCAAGCCCTGAAAGCTCGCTTGGGAATGAGCCCAGCCAATGCGATCCAGTCTTTACGTCTCTCTAGCTATAGTCCCTATCTAAAAGCACGAGCAGACCTCGACGAGGTGGAGCGGAATTTGACCAAAGCTCGCGCTTCATTCACTGACAATAGCCCACAAGTTACTAGCCTTTTGAACCGCCGGCAAAAACTACAAGACTTGGTTGAAACTAGGGTCCAGGAGGTTGCTGGAAAGAATGCAGAAGGTACCGTGGATTCCACCCGGATGGGACTCATTGGCCAGATGATCAGCGCTGAAGCGGAGTCCGATGCCATGCGTCAGGGAGCTGCAAACCTAGAGAGCCGCTTAGCCTCTATGGAACGCTCCGTCCGGGGAATGGGGCCCGACCAGGTGAAATTAGCTCGTTATCAGCGGCGCTTTATGGTGGCGGAAGTGGCTTTCCAGGCCCTGACCGCCCAGGTAGAAAGGACCCGGCTGGATATGTTTTCCCGCTACCCTAATGTCCAGATCCTAGAGCCCCCTAGTCTACCCACCAGTCCATCATCTCCCAAACTCCTGTTCTTTGTCTTGGGCACTGTCCTATCTAGCGTACTGGCTTCTGTAGCCTTGCTGGTGCGGGCCCGCAGGTTAGCGCCTCCGATTTCGGAGCAGGCGTTGAGGGAACTTGGGATGCCGATTATCACCCGCATTCCAGCGGTGTACCCCACCCCCAAGGTCCATTTTCAATGGTTGGCTTCCCTACTGCCCCAGGACCTAAAGGTACTGATGGTGACTTCTTCTACCAGTGGGGAGGGCAAAACCTACATCACAAAGTGCTTGGCTCATGTCCTTTCTAAATCTGGTTATAGCGTGCTGCTGATCGATGCAGACTTTGCCAAAGTGAGCACAGAAAAAGGCCACTTTGGTCTGACAGATCTCACTGCTGGATCGCATAAATCCGTCTCCTCTGCTCAGGTGAAAGTGCTAAGTATCAGGGAACTAAAGGAATTAGTCGCCTCTGCACGAAACATTTACGACTGGGTGCTGATCGATACGGGGCCCATCCAACTGACCGCAGACGCCGTGGACATTCTCACGTTCGTGCCGAATGTGCTTTTTGTAGTCCGCGAAGGTTATGTGTCTTACCCGCTAGTGGCTAATTCCATCAGCCTTTTGCGCCAAATCGACTTGAACCTGGTAGGTTGTGTTCTCAATGGGACTAAAGAGCTCGCGGGTGTAGACAAAAGTGCGTACTACTCCTCTGAACGGCTGGTCGGAGTTGATAGTAGTAAGAAGTTCCAGCTACCTGCTCCTCAAGGAAAGCATGAAAATAGTTGATCCCCGCGCTCCTGTGGTTGGAGGATTGAAGCTGGGGGCGCTCTCCTACACCGAGGCCGCAATTTACTGGACGGCCCTACTTACGCCACTCTGGTGGTTATTAGGAGTGCAAGTACTGCTCTATCCTGCCGTGGTCATTATCTTACTAATAGCTGGCTTTAGTGTGGACAAACTGGCGAAAACACCTCTGCCCCTTAGTGCCTGGGTCTGGTTTGCCATGTCCCTCACCATGCTGATGACTTCCGTCTTGGCATTGAACGGGGTCAGCTTTGAGCAGGTGGCGAGGCTGACCGTCGCTTTCCTCAAGGGCTATTTTCTTATCTTTGCCAGTCTGGCGCTACCTTTTTTTCAACCCTTGCGCAGTGCGGTGATCACCCGTGCTGTCGCCTGGATGGCTGCTAGTTATACGCTGTTTCTAGCTATTTCAACGGCCCTGTGGCTTTTTCCCCTTCGGGGGATCAATAAATCTCTTTTGGCCTCTATATTGCCTTTGGCCTCTTCTATATTGCCTGATGACTCTGGGCTAAATATTGGAGGTTCTGGAGAGTTTTTAGGGTTGACCGTACCCAGAATAACAGGATACACTCCTGACCCCCCGATTCTGGCAACCTGCGCCGTGCTTTGTATCTTTATTTGCTTGGGTGAGCCCAATCGTTGGTTGCGTCAAGCGGCCCTGTTGGGCTCCGTCTTAGGACTGATGTTTAGTTTTGGACGTACGGGATGGTTGGCTTTACCAATAGCGATTGCAGTGAATCTTCTCTTTCGCCTTGCCATAGTTCCTCAAATTGTGCTGGGGGCCGCCGCGATGGCATCTTTTATCGGGGGCCTCTTTGCGGTGAGCTTAGAAGAACTTTTTCAGGGAGGGGTTACACAATTTAATCAGGCTCGGGGGGATGGTGCCGAATCTACCAAAGTAAGAACCAAGGTGATCAGCAGAACGCTGGAGCTATGGCAGGAGTCTCCTTGGACCGGGTGGGGGTTAATCCAACATCGAGTTCATCTATATGAAAATGCTTATATGCCAGCCACCACTTTCTCTACCTACGCAGCCGTACTGTATCTACATGGCGCAATTGGTTTTGTGGTCTTCCTGCTGGCGATGCTGGCTACGCTCTGGGATGTCTATAAGCCCAGCATACGCGGGGATGCTTTGGCCGCCAGAGCTTGTGGTAGTTTGGTGGCTCTGTACCTCATGTTTGGAACAACCACGCTGAGCTGGATGGCCCCTTATCTGTGGTTTTTCTTTATCTGGCTGGGGACAGTTATACGGGAAGCAACGCTACCCCCCCTGCAAAAAGCGGTGGCCTAAAGAACTTCTAAGCTAAAGAACTGTAAAAGGAACTCAGATTTTGATCCTACAGCCAAGAGTGAGCGTTGTAGTGCCTGCGTACAACGTGCGTACTTATATTCAGGATGCGCTGACCTCTTTAGAGCGACAGTCCATGCCAGCGTTTGAAGTCCTGGTTGTGGATGATGGGGCGACGGATGGAACGCAAGAGCTCGTTACCTCGTTCTGTGAACGAGACCAGCGTTTTAAGTTGCTGCACAAGGAAAATGGCGGTTTGTCCTCAGCCCGCAACTACGGCATGCGCCATGCTCGTGCACCCTACATCGCTCTTTTGGATGGGGATGACCGCTACGAACCGGATAAACTCGCTACCCATGTGGCCGTGTTGGATTCCCATCCAGCAGTGGGAGTCGTCTACAGTTCTTCGCGGGTTATTCGAGATGATGGAAAGCCCACGTTTATGCATCTCAGTGGTAAGCCCATTGACCCTGACCCCCTGGTGGCCTTGCTCTATAAGAACTTCATTGGACATGGCTCTAATGCTGTTTTTCGTTCATCTCTGCGCCAAGAGGTAGGGGAGTTCGATGAAAATCTTAAGAGCTCTGAGGACCTAGATTTTTGGATTAGAATCGCCCTCTTAAACCGATGGCGATTCTATCGAGAACCGAGGTTGCTCTGTGGTTACCGGGTTCGCCCTTCTGGCCTTTCCTTCAATGTATTGCAAATGGAACGCTGTACTCAAAAAGTACTGGAGTTAGCCTATAGGCGGGCACCAGAACGGGTGGGTCCATTTCTGCCCACCGCTCGCGCCTATCTCTATCGATACCTGGCGCGAGTATCTCTGGCCAGTGGAGATATGGTTGAAGCCCAACGTTGGTTGGATCGAGCCTGGGAGGAAGATGCCTCTATCTTCCGAAAGGATGCACCGTCCTTCGTAACGCTGATGGCGGTTTACCTAGCCCCCCTCAGCCGACCGACGGTCGGCTGGATGCTCAAGTAAATGATTCATCCTACGATGGGCGCTTGAAGTATATTTTGTTACATTTGGAGTTTAAACTGATTCTATAGATAGTGTTTCCTTTAAGATTCGCGTCTTATAAGCCGCTACATATAGCGTAATTTTTAAAATTTAGTTTAAACTCTAATTACATCACGACCTCAAGCCGTGAGTCTTTGACTTCTCAATGTATTCCTTGTCGATGTATGTACGGGCTAGGACACTTTATTTCCCTTAAGCAGGATCTTCTCATGAAATATATGTCAGAAAGTTTCCCCAATTTAGAAGTGCACTTGCTGAACCGTCGAATTACCTGTATGACCATTCCAGGAGTGCTTGAAGCGATCTTAAGAAGCTGTGAGGAAAATCGTAAAATTATCGTGTCTTCCTACAACGTGAACAGTTTCAATCATTCAATGTTATTACCCTGGTTTTATGAGTTTCAGCAGCAGACTGATATTACCCTGTGTGACAGTATGGGCATTCTTGGAACCATCCGTAGTATGGGGTTGAAGTTGCCAAAAAACTACCGGGTTTCCTATACCCTTCTGATGCCCAAGCTGTTTGAAATGGCAAATCGATATGGCTTATCCATTTTCCTGCTGGGTGCACAGCCGAAAAATTTACAGGCTGCTTTACAGCGCCAAAAGGAGTATTACCCAAATATTCAGCTCATGGGCCACCACGGATATTTCTCGCCTGAAGACAAGGAACAAAATGCTGCAGTCATTCACCGTATTAATCGCGCAAAGCCCCAAATCTTGATTGTCGGCATGGGGTGCCCTATCCAGGAAAAATGGCTGCATCTCAATCAACAAAAGCTGGACGTCAATACCATAATGCCGGGTGGTGCTGTTATCGATCGCCTTGCAGGCATCGTGCCAGATTGCCCCAACTTATTGTCGGACATAAGTCTTGAATGGTTCTATCGCCTTTGTCGTGAGCCCAGACGCATGGCACACCGCTATCTTTTAGGGAATCCGGCATTCCTCCTTTTGATCATGCTGGCCAAGGCTTCTATGAGGTCTACTGACCTATTGAAGTTTCAGCCTTTATCCATTTCAGATCTCCGTAGGCGACAATTGCAGGCTGTTCGTTCCAACGTTCTAAACTCTCCAGCCCTCCTTGCAAAGCAGCAGCTATGGAGAATTTAGGGGAGTTCAATAGTTAACCAAAAATCGACCGTTCCCTTTGGTTTTGATAGCGCTCGACCACTATCATCTCTACCACCTGGTAGGAACTGCACTTCTCCTCGATCCCGTTAGGGACAGTTTCCGTTACGTCAAGAAAAGAAAAAGCATCTCCATCCCGATGCTGCTAGGAACGCTCCGTCCTTTATGAGAACACGAGAATACGACTCCATTGTGCAAACCATGCCTAAACATTTCCCAGATATTGCTATTTTTATTCGCTCCCTTTATGAAGGGGGCGCTGAACGGGTGATGCTTAATTTGGCTCGTGGTTTTATAAAGCAGGATTTCAACGTAGATCTGGTTTTGGTCAAAGCAGAAGGAGCATACCTGACACAGGTACCTCCCGGCATACGACTGATCGATCTAAAAGCACAATCGAAGCCTAGTATTCTTCCCAAACTCGTGAAATACCTACGGCAAGAGCGTCCTACTTCGCTCCTAGCCGCCCTTCACTATCCTTGTGAAATAGCCCTATTGGCCAAGCGCCTGGCTGGAGTCTCTACGAGGGTGGTTGTGTCCGAGCACAATAACCTTTCCCAAGAGGCAAAACGCATAAAACAGACTTCAGTGCGTTTAAGTCCCTTCGCCGCACGGCTTTTCTATCCTTGGGCCGATGGTATTGTTGCGGTTTCCCAAGGGGTGGCTAAAGATTTGGCCACGGTCACGGCGCTCCCCTCAGCGCGTATCCAAGTAATTTACAATCCCGTGGTGGTTCCTGAAATGTTTACTAAGGCAAAAGAACCCGTGGATCATGCCTGGTTTCAGCCCGGACAACCTCCCGTCATCCTTGGGGTTGGAAGATTATTTCCCCAAAAAGATTTTCTTACCCTCATTCGTGCTTTTGCCCTTGTGCGAAACGTGCGCCCTGCTCGGTTGGTCATCTTAGGAAGCGGTGGACCTGACGAAGCTAAACTGAATGCCTTGATCCGCGACTTGGTCCTTGAAGAGGAGGTTGAGCTCTTAGGTTATGTCCCCAATCCCTATGCCTACATGGCACGGTCTTCCGTATTTGTTTTGTCTTCCGCGTGGGAAGGTTTTGGCAATGTGCTCGTGGAAGCGATGGCGGTGGGAGCTGAGATCGTCTCTACCGACTGTCCAAGTGGACCCGCAGAGATTCTAGCTCAGGGCAAGTATGGGGCACTTACGCCAGTCGGAGATAGTCAAGCGATGGCAGAGGCGATTTTAAAAACTTTATCCGGTAGTTCAAAAAAGGTCGCATCCAGCTGGCTAGACCAATTCACCATCGAAACCAGTGCTCAAAAGTATCTTCATGCGCTGGGTTTTGCGTAGCGTCCGCAGGCTGCCCAATCTAAAGGTGATGGAAAAAAGATGCACATATCCGTAGCGATGGCGACCTACAACGGGGAAGCCTACATCCGAGACCAGTTAGATTCACTGGTCAACCAGACCCTGCTTCCGCAAGAGTTAATTGTCTGTGACGATGGCTCCGTAGACCGGACGCTGGAGATTGTGGAGCAATGGTCGAAAACCACTGCGCCCTTTCCCGTTCATATCTATCGCAACGAAAAACGTTTGGGATTTGCAGACAACTTTTTACAGGCGGCTAGTCTTTGTAACGGTGATTTGATTGCCTTTTGTGATCAAGATGATGTGTGGTTACCGGAAAAGCTTCAATATTGTCTGGCGCTGTTTACCTATAAACCAGACTTGATACTATTCAGCCACAATGCCTGGGTGACGGACGAAAAGCTATCCAGAATGAAATTGCTCTCCTCCCGCAAAACGTGCATCTATGAGCGTGGTAATTTTCAACCCCTTGCCAATCCCCTCATGGGTTTTACCCAGGTTTTTCGGAAAGAGCTGGCGCATGATATTCCGTGGAATGTTCGACCCAGGGCAGAAGCGTATGTGCAGTCAAAAACTCCTGGCTGCCTAATGCCCCATGATTGCTGGATAGCGATCGTAGCCTCTTCCCTGGGCACGGTGATGGTGAGTGATACCGTTCTCGCTTTCTATAGGCAGCACGGTAAGAACGCCGTCGGACTAGAACAGAAAAATAGAGTGAAAATTCAGGGGATTAGGAATAAATTGCAGTGGATTACTAGCATCCAGGTAAACAATTATCATGAGTTTCAGGGACGATACCGAGAGTGCGCAGACTCTCTAGAAAACGTCTCGCGCCAGGTTGCTCCTGTCCACGCCCCACACCTCTTGGAAGCCGCTCAGGTGTACCGAAAGATAGCAGGAGCTTACGGCGCACGGGAAGCTTTGTATGAAAAGAATCTAAGTGTCTGGCAGAAGGTGCAGCGCCTGAACAAGCTTGCTATCCAATGCACGTATAGACAACCTCAGGTCGGTGGATTAGGCCTCAAGTATTTTTTCAAGGATTTGGTATATGCAACGATGGCAGAGACCCTGCTTGGACTCGAGTCTTTACTTCCTCAATCCCCATCGTTTGATGCCAAGAGCAGTCGATCCTGAGTAAATATACTTAAAACGTATCTAAAAAACACGTAAACACGTCTTGACCTTATGGGGGCGAAACTTGAGTAACAATCTTCAACAAAAGAGGGGAGACATACGGATTGTATATAACCCTGAAAGTGCGATTCGCCATCCCTTGCTGCTATTTAAAGAGATGTGGAGGGATCTGCTGGCATCGCGAGAGTTAGCTTGGCGCTTACTGGTGCGTGACATCAGCGCCCAGTACAGGCAGTCATTGTTAGGAGTTTTTTGGGCGTTTGTGCCACCAATTGTGACGGCGTTGGGGTTGGTACTGGCCCGGAATACCGGGGTGGTGAACATTGCCGAGACGGATTTGCCTTATCCGGCCTATGTCATGTTCAGCATGGCCCTGTGGCAGACATTTGTGGAGGCGTTGAATGGGCCGATCACGGCGGTGGGTCAGGCCAAGCCAATGTTGGCGAAAATCAATTTTCCCCGTGAGGCGATCGTCCTGGCCAAGTTGGGGGAGGTGTTTTTCAACTTTGGCATTAAGCTCATCCTGATTCTGGGGTTGTTTCTTTGGTTTCGGATTCCCTTTACCTGGAGTATTTTGCTGGCTCCAGTGGCTTTATTCCACCTAGTCATGTTCGGGACGGCGATCGGGTTATTGTTGGCTCCGATAGGGACGCTCTATGGCGATGTCTCGAAAGTGCTGCCCTTAATTATTTCGCCCTGGCTACTGTTGACGCCGGTGATTTATCCGGTGCCTAAGGGAGGGTGGTTTGGGGAGATCGTCAATTTGAACCCGGTAACGCCGTTGCTCGTCACAATTCGAGAACTGGCAACTACCGGGATTGTCTCCGATCCTATGGGGTTTTGGGCGATGAGTGGAATCGCGCTGGTTGGTCTGCTGGTGGCCTGGGTGATGTATCGGCTGGCCATGCCATTTATTGTGGAGCGAATGAGTTCATAGACGGGGTAGTGTTCACTAGTAGTGCTCAAGTGGTCTGTGTGGCGACGGGAGCATCAATGGATGGCCCAATGGCACCACTCTTGAAGACGAGCACATCGCAGTGCAAATCTACAACTGTAATACTTAATTCAATCGCAACAACTCTATTAGATTTAACTGTTTAGGCTTATGGGTACTATCGGTAGTGCAATCTGAAAGCCCAAGCACTACCTGTAGTCAAATTACATGGTAATATAGGCGCAACAAAATAAATTTAGGGAAGAAGGAGTGGGCCTCGTAGGTTTTAAATCTCGGTCTCTCCTGTCTAGGCTTTTTTCGTCTTAAAGCAAAGGGCCATAGTAAAGAGGTAGTGTGTCTATATTTAGAGAAACGGTGCTTTTGATACAGGATTTAAGTCAGGCGTCTGAGTTGAAGACAACAGCCGAGGAGAGTAAGTCAAAAAGGTTCTTGCTTTCTCTGATTATTGAGTAGGAAAAATTTATGACGATGACTGCCCCGGATCAGAACGTACAATACAAGTCTAAAGAGAAGGAAGTTGTACTGTCGGTTAAGAATGTCTCGAAGCGCTTTTGTCGGGACTTGAAGAGATCGTTATTTTATGGAGTGCAGGATATTGCGGGGGAGATATTCGGCGCTCGGCGGAAAGAGGTGGAGCTACGCCAGAGTGAGTTTTGGGCACTCAAAGATGTGAGTTTTGAGCTGAGGCGAGGAGAAGCCCTAGGGCTGGTGGGGGCTAATGGGGCGGGGAAGACGACGCTGTTGCGGATGATTAGTGGGTTGATCCGGCCAGACTATGGTTCGGTGGAAGTGTATGGTCGGGTGGCACCGTTGATTGCATTGGGAGCAGGGTTTAACCCTATTTTGACGGGGCGGGAAAATATATATGTGAATATGTCGATTTTGGGCTTATCGAGGGAGGAGATTGATGAGCGCTTTGATGAGGTTGTAGCGTTTTCGGAGATCGGGGAGGCGATCGATGCGCCGGTGCAGAGTTATAGCTCGGGTATGGCAGCGAGGTTAGGGTTTGCCAGTGCGATTTTTACAGAGACGGAGATTTTGTTGATTGATGAGGTGTTATCAGTTGGGGATATGAAATTTAGAGCCAAGTGCTTTCGCAAGTTAGCTAATCTCCGGAAGGCTGGAACAACCTTTATTTTGGTTTCGCATAATTCTCATCAAATTTTATCCGTCTGTGATACTGGAATTTACTTAAAGCAAGGTGTTCTTGTAGCGAAAGATAGTTCGTCAAATATACTTGAGAAATATGAAAATGATTTGTTTTGTACAAAGATCTCAAATCATAAGAACTCATTGTATTTATCGGAAAAAGAAACTTGTAATAGTTCAGGCATAGATATTACTTCACTTTTTTTCAGAAATGACAAAGGGGAGCAGACTGACGAAATAATTTCTGGCCAATCCATTTCTCTCTGTATACGATGCAGATCTCATGGCAACTACTCTGATCTAGACATTCGTCTAGTTGTTCGTGAAGTCAACGGTGAAGGTGAACCGATACTGCTCTTAGCGAGTAGTAGAGATGGTGTTTTATTTGACTCCTCACCTGGACTTACAGAATTCTGTCTAAAATGGCCTTTTTGCTGTCTTAAGCCAGGGTTTTACACAGCCAAAATTTTCTTGAATCAATATCCTTACTTCTATTTATATGATGCCGTTGAATCCTTTATTATTCGAATAGATGGACCATCGACAAATTCTGCCTTTAATCAACCTAGAGAATGGTCTAAGCTTAACTGCAATACTATCTAGTTAATGTTCCAGCGTTCCTTGGGCACGTCCAATATCGGAAACTATGGTCAACGGCCCCACAAAGCAAGAGATTGACGCTCCCCTTGTATATGAGCCGGTTTCGCTTGCTTGTAGAGATATAAGCACATCTCATAGTCTGGAACCCCGTACGGACATAAAGTGGTATTTAGGGTGAATATGATCGAGAAGAGGATGCTCATACTTTGTTTTTAGTGCCTCTCTTTCTTTAAGTGAAGTAAGGAAAACAGATTCGAGAAGTTTCGCAATGAGGAGTTAGTTAATGATTCGCGTAAACCATTCCATCACAACTACTGTTCGCTGGGGTATTATTGGTTGTGGTGATGTTGTAGTACGCAAAAGTGGACCTGCATTTAATAGCCCCCCATCTAGCAAACTAGTTGGTGTTATGCGCAGATCTCCAGACCTCGCAGAGAACTTTGCTAAGCAGTACGATATACCTAGCTGGTGTACAAATGCAGATGATCTTATTTATCGATCAGATATTGATGCTATTTATATAGCTACTCCCCCTGATAAACATCTTGAGTACGGATTAAAAGTTTGCAAGGCTGGCAAACCTTGTTTAATTGAGAAACCTGGCGGAAGATCTTCTAAAGAGTGGGCTTTATTAACTGAAGCTTTTCAAAAAGCTGATATTCCTTTATTTATTTCATTTTACAGGCGCTTCTTGCCAAAGTATCTTAAGATCAAAGAAATTCTTGAATCTGGGGTATTAGGTTCTCTTACTTCCATTCAATATCAGTTTATTGGATCAGAAATCAATAGTAACTGGAGAATAGATCCAGTGAAATCAGGAGGAGGCCTATTCTGGGATATTGGATGTCATATACTAGATCTCTTCGATTTTTGGTTTGGTCCATTGGATTTGATAGGAGGAGCGGCAGGAAACTTTATTGATTCTTATGCTGCTGAAGATGTTGTCAGCTGTTGCTTTCGCACTAAGGATGGAATTATTGGAACAGCGTTGTGGAACTTTACATCAAAACTATACGATGAGCAGTTAGATATTTATGGAAGTGCTGGCAAATTGTCATTGCCCTCTTGCTTAAACCCTTCGTCACCTTGCATTCTAGAGATATTTCCGCAGGAATTTCATGATAAGCAAAGGAGTAATTCCACTTCAAATATTAAATTTTTTAGTGCCTTAAAAAAGAGATTCCATCTTAGCAAACATACTGGCGAAGCTGAGAATCGATTTGAGTACTCTTTTTCTCCAACTCCCTATGTTCACAGTCCGCTTATTGCCTCGATAGTCGAGAGCATACAAAAAAATATCGGCAATAATACCGCTAATTTAACAACTCCGGAATCTGCATTGCGAACACTAAATTTTATGGACAATATTTTGTCTGATTACTACAATGGTCGAGCTGATGCTTATTGGTGTCGTCCTAGTACATGGCAGAACAAACAAAACTCTTTAGTATTAAGTAACTATGAGAAGATTGTACCCTCCATCCAAAATTTAAACTACAGGTTTTCTAAGAGCGAAATTCTCTGTTTCTTAGAAACTGGTTATCTAGGTCCTTTTTTGTGCGAATCACCAAGTTTGAATAAGTTTTCAGAGAAGTTTTATAATAACGATGGCTATCAAGGTAAAACTCTTAATTTACATTTAGAAGATCAACAGATAATGGATGTTTGTTCACATCCTTCTATTGTCTGCCGTGTTGCACAACTCTTAGGTTCAGAAGAAGTTAAACTCTTCAAGACTCGTTTTCATATCAAAATGCCTCAGTCGAAAAATTTGGCCCCTTGGCACCAAGATGTTGGTGATCGTAACGGTGGTTATCGTAGTGATGGTTCGCCAGTCCCTACTTTAACAGTTTGGCTTAGTGTTGATGGCGCAAAAGCAGCTAACGGTACGTTAGCAGTTCTGCCAGGGAGTCATCGCCGATTTTATGGTAATTGGAAGGCTAACTTTTCTGCAAATCTTGAGAGCGATCCAACTTTTATGACAGATATAAAACGCTCAGAAATTCATAAATTTAATGCTGAGCCAGGTGAATTTTACATTATGAATTCTTGGTTACTACATCACAGTGGCATAAATTCCTCTGATTCATCGCGCATAGCTTTAAATATGCGTTTTATGTCTAAAGATAATCAAGATGAACCAGGATTTGAGTCTGTATCACTTTTGGCGTATTAATCTTAAATCGGTGATTAAGATGGTTTCTCTTCAGAGAAATTACTAATGTCACTCTCTGCTACTGTATCATCGGACAACCAGCTCATTGAGCCTGAATTGGGTATTGAAATCGCACGGAATTGATTCTTAAAGCTAGGAGGTACCTTGCTATGGATAGTTACTTTATCAATTCTGAATTATTGCAAGACTTCGATCTAGAAAAGTTCAAGAAAAATGAACCATTTCCCTGGTTTAATTTTCATTCTTTTCTAACCCCGGAAGCATTTTCTGAACTTTACTTAGACTTCCCATCATTTGAGCTTTTTGAAAAGCATATGGGAATTGATAGATATGGACAACGGCCTCACAATCGCTATTATTTAGCTTATGAAAACACAATTTATACTTACCTTTATAGAGAACGTGGTGAAGGTATAGCCAAACGAGAAGATTTGCCTATTCCCTGGCAAAGGTTTATAGATGAACTAGAGACTAATCAAGTCTACGATAACTTCATTAAATCTGTTTTCGATGTGAAACACTATAATGTTCGGTATGCTTGGCATCTTGGATTTAACACCTCGGAAGTCTCTCCGCATCGAGACTCTGAAAGAAAGATTGGTACACACATATTTTATTTCAATACTAGCGATGATTGGGATATTAATTGGGGGGGGTCTACATTAGTCTTAGGAGGAAAATTAACAACCTCCCAAAATCCAGATTTTGACGACTTTACCGTAGTCAAATCATGTCAAATTACTGACAATAATAGTTTTTTATTTAAGAACACTGCCAATGCGTGGCATGGGGTAAAAACATTGACGTGCCCTGCCGGAAAATTCCGTAGATTGTTTAACATAATTTATGAGTTTCCCAGGGTTCCTGAATCTCCAAAGGAGATAAACTCCATCTCGCCTTTAATAGTAGGTAAGAGTTTCTTAAAAAGATTGTTAAAGAAGCTTAGCTAAATTTGTGAACTTTGGTGCCAGTACTTTAATGAAGCGATCGCAGCAGGGTACATGACCCAGCGCGACATGGACCTCAGCATGGTACGTTCTTACGTTCGTCTAAATTTGCTGGCGGGGAACTCACCCAACCCCCGAACCTGATTTATCAAGCGATGGGGATGGTTCGTACGTAACCTTTTGAAGCCCACGGTTGTATAGATTCTTTATCCACTTCCTACTTCTACCATGTCCCTATCCGCTACCACATCATCGGTCACTCAGTTTATTGAGCATCTTAAACTCGGAGCCAACGCCATTACTCAAACGGCGGCTCGGCTTAAACTCAGCCAGGTCGAGTGGGCATTAACGCTACTTGAAAACTGCCAGGGAAAGGTCGTGCTGTCCGGAGTGGGTAAATCTGGCATTGTAGCCCAAAAGATTGCGGCAACGTTTACAAGCATTGGCACGGTAGCAGTATTTCTACATCCCTGTGATGCGCTACATGGGGACTTGGGCGTGGTCACGGCTCCAGATGTCGTCTTGCTGTTTAGCAACAGCGGTGAGACTGAGGAGTTGGTTGCGATGGTTCCCCACTTGAAGCATCGACGGGTACCCATTATTGCTATTTTGGGAAATCTCAATTCCACCCTGGCCACCCAGGCCGATGTCGTTTTAGATGCAGCCGTCGATCGCGAAGCCTGTCCCCTTAATCTGGCTCCCACCACCAGTACTACGGTGGCGGTGGCCATTGGCGATGCCCTGGCCATGACCCTTATGCAGCTACGCGGTATTACCCCTGAGGATTTTGCCTTTAACCATCCCGCTGGGCGACTCGGTAAGCGGTTGACCTTAAAAGTCGGGGACTTAATGCTCAGTGGCTTTGACAATCCGATCCTCAGTCCTTCAGCCACATGGATAGAGGTGGTCGGTGCTATTACCCAGGGGGGAGCGGGTGCGGTCAATATTGTTGATAAAAATAACCAGTTGCTGGGCTTAGTCACAGATGGTGACTTGCGTCGCTGGATGCAGAAAACGAAACCCGATAAGTTGGTAACCTTAGCAGCTCAAAAAATTATGACGATTAAGCCAGTCGCAGTTACTCCAGACATTCTGGCTTATGATGCGCTCAAGTTAATGGAAGAGCGCCCCTCACAAATTTCGGTTTTACCGGTAGTAGATGCCCAACAGTGCTGTATCGGTCTGATTCGGCTGCATGATTTGTTGCGCAGTGGCCTGTAAATCTACCCCTCGAGAGGAATTTTATGAAAATTCTAGCGGTGATTCCCGCTCGCTACGATTCACAAAGGTTCCCAGGTAAGCCACTGGTTAAGATTGGCGATCGACCAATGGTGCAGTGGGTATACGAAGCTGCCAAGAGTTGCCCAGATTTCACAAAGGTAATTGTTGCCACGGACAGTAAACTGGTTGCGGATTGTGTGCGGCAGTTTGGCGGAGAAGTGGAAATAACTCGCTCTGACCATGCAACTGGAACTGACCGCGTGGCTGAAGTGGCTGAGCGTTACCCAGACATGGCTGCTATTGCGAATGTTCAGGGAGACCAACCGTTTGTCACAGCGCAGATGTTAACTCAGCTTATTACTCCTTATCTGCAAGGAGAGTCCCCCGCAATGACAACCCTGGCCTGTCCCCTAGATTTGGCTACAGGTTACTTAGATCCAAACTCGGTCAAAGTCATCTGCGATCGCCATAGTAATGCTCTTTACTTTTCCCGTGCCCCCATTCCTTACTTCCGTAATTCTATAGATGTTCCTGTATTTCATCATCTCGGACTCTACGCCTTCGCTCGCGACTTTCTGAGCAAATATGCCAAACTGACACCCACTCCTCTAGAGCATTGTGAAGGGTTAGAACAATTGCGAGTGTTAGAGCATGGGTTTTCCATTCGGGTGTGTCTCACCGGGCAAGTGGTTATAGAGATTAATACTCCCGAAGATTTAGCCAAAGCAATTGAGTTACAAATTGTCTGATTCTGATCAAGGAATTACCAACATGCGAGATGAAAGAATTGACGTCCTGCGATTCATCGGCCTCGCCATGATAATTCTTGCGCATTCCGGCCCTCCAGAAGCAATCTTTCAGGCGCGAACTTTTGACGTTCCCCTAATGGTTATTGTTGCGGGTTTGTCATTTCGCGCTTCTTATAAAGAAGAACCCTACTTATCCTATTTGTGGAAAAGGGTCAAGCGGTTATTATTTCCAGTTTGGCTGTTTCTCTCAATTTACTTTTTGGTGATCAGTACAACCGGATATCCAATCGCGGCACCCAGCATCAAAAAAATTGCTTCGAGCTATCTACTCCTTGATGACGGAGGCATAGGGTATGTTTGGATAATTAGAGTCTTTTTGCTTGTCGCAAGTGTTTCTCCCTTTATTATTTCTTTTTGTCGGCGCACATCATCGCACCGCAAATACATGTTGACCATGGTCGCCATTTACGTCACCTACGAACTCATCCTCTCGATTAGCAGGCCATTCTTAAATTCGCTTCCAGGTTACATCTTTGAAGAAATTATCCTGTACCTTGTGCCTTATGCTGTAGTCTTTTCCATAGGATTGCGTTTGCCGGAGTTTGGCCGCAATCAACTTTTGCTTATGGCCGCAGCGGCATTCATCATATTTGGTGTCTGGACAGGCGAGCTTTGGATCCTGTCCGGGAAAGCAATACCAATCCAAGACTTCAAATATCCACCACAAAGCTATTATCTATCGTATGCAATATTTGTTTCTGTCGTGGCGTGGATTTTGTCCGAAAGAATTATTCCATTCTTAAGGAATTCCTTTATCTTTCCCGCAATTCAGTTCGTTGCGCAAAACAGCATTTGGATATATTTGTGGCACATACCCTTTAGAGAAAGCTTTAGATTCACTCCTCTCCCTTTCTACCTAAAATATCCGCTAGTCTTTGCTGGAGCGACGCTCTTTACTTTCCTCCAAGTAAGATTTGTCAAGCAACATGTCTTACTGAATCTGAATAATCCCTCCTTAAAAAGAAACTTGAGTTCCCTACTGACCGGCTGAATGCATAATCGGATAGAAAGGGTTGGCCCGGTTAAATTCAAATAAAAATATCTCTTTGGAAATTTTACCTGCTAAATGTGGAAACTATCCCTTATGAACTTTTCGTAAAACAACAAAAGAGTCAAAGAAAAGCTCACTCAATTCCATCAGGTTTTCCATTAAAAAGCTTGTAAAGAAACTGGTGAGATGAGCTTGTTTATTATGGGTGATTAAATACGATGAAATGTTTGATTTTACTGGTGAGATAGGAAAATTACCCATTCATTTTTGAAACTGGGAGTGTCGATTATCTACGTCTCTCGCTTAATCTTAATTCACTACTCAATTTTCAGGAAGGAACCATTCTATGCCTTGTATTAAAATTGCCGATAAGTTTTTTGTTGGCGATAGCAGCCCACTGACACTGATTGGCGGTCCGTGCGTCATTGAATCAGAAGACTTTACCCTGAAAATGGCGGAGGAGATTCGTAAAGTATGTGATCGGCTGAAAATTTCATTCATTTTTAAATCTTCTTTTGACAAAGCCAATCGCACTTCAGCTAATTCCTTCCGGGGACAAACCTTAGAAAATGGGTTAGCAGTTTTGCAAAGAGTCAAAGATGAGATTGGAGTCCCGGTTTTAACAGATATTCATGAAAGCTACCAAGCGGCGATCGTCGCAGAGGTGGCAGATGTCTTGCAAATACCAGCATTTTTGTGTCGTCAAACCGATTTGTTACTTGCAGCAGCTGGTACGGGTCGAGCTGTCAATGTAAAGAAGGGACAGTTCTTAGCCCCTTGGGATATGAAGAATGTAGTCAAAAAGTTAGAGGCAGGCGGCGCAAATAATATTTTACTGACCGAACGAGGTACAAGCTTCGGTTATAACACACTGGTCGTAGACTTTCGTGGGCTTCCTCAGATGCGGGAGTTAGGATATCCAGTTGTATTTGATGCAACCCATAGCGTACAAATGCCAGGGGGACAGGGGGATAGGTCGGGCGGACAACGGCACTTTATCCCCTACTTAGCAAGAGCAGCGGCGGCCGTTGGGATTGATGCTCTGTTTATGGAAGTCCATGAAAATCCAGACATTGCCCCGAGTGATGGACCGAATATGGTCCCCTTGGCGCAGTTAGAAGATCTTTTGAGACAAGTCATTAACATTCGGCAGAGTCTGGAATCTAGTACTTTGGTGAAGTTGTAATGAATAAGACGACATCCTCAGACTTTTTAGCAAAGCTTTCCCAGGTTAAGCTCCTGGCGTTAGATGTGGATGGAGTACTCACCGATGGAGGGCTTTACTATACCGAAAATGGCGAAGAACTAAAAAGGTTTAATGTCAAAGATGGGATGGGCATTAAGTTGGTAATTGCGGCAGGTATTGAGGTTGCTATTATTACTAACAGTGTTTCTGTTTCTGTGCTACATCGTGCAAAAAAACTTGGCATTAAAAATGTGTTTTTGGGAGTAGAAGATAAGCTCTTAGCTTTGAGAACCTTATGTGAGAAATTGCAGATTGACATGAGCCAGGTTGCTTATGTAGGAGATGATGTGAATGATTTAGCTATTCTCAAGGTGATCGGTTGTCCCATTACTGTAGCTGATGCCATGCCAAATAATCAAAGCTGTGCCATTTATGTTACGGCGAAGAATGGTGGATGTGGAGCAGTTCGAGAAGTGTGCGAGTTGCTAATCAATGTAAAGTTGGAGGACAGGAGTGAGATGGAAACGAGTACGAGGTTGAGCTTTAAAACGCAATAAAAACCGCTGTACATATCTTCTGAAAAAAACTAGGAATCAGGCAATGGCAAAAGAGAAAGTGAATGTATTTATTGGCTCTGGCGAAGCGAGCCTACTAGAGCGAAAAACGCTGATTTACTCGCTCCGAAAACATACCCTTCGCGATCTTGATATCTATGTTTTTAATGGTACCCACAATGCAATTGAACTCAATGATGGAGACCCTTTCCTGGCTCCACTTCCCCTCCACCTCAAGTACAAAAATCGCATTACTGAATTTAGCTTATATCGGTTTTTGATTCCTCAACTCTGCGGGTATCAGGGAAGGGCTATTTATCTGGATTCTGATATGGTTTGCCTCAAAGATATTGGGGAATTATTTGATACCGAAATGGGGGGCTACGATTTTTTGGCAAAGGCAGAAGCCTACCCCGAAGAGAATCGTGCTGTATGGGGTCTCAGTGTAATTTTGTTTGATTGCGAAAAATGC
This sequence comes from Gloeobacterales cyanobacterium, assembly GCA_049582005.1. Lineage (GTDB taxonomy): Bacteria > Cyanobacteriota > Cyanobacteriia > Gloeobacterales > PMM-0068 > Sivonenia. The sequence goes on from JBAUTB010000048.1 coordinate 45,912, forward strand.
AAATTTAATCTCGAAACTATTTTTAAAGAGATTGATGAAAAGAAATACTCTTATTTTGAATTTACTCGGATGTCGCCTAATTTTCTATCAATACATCCCTTTAAAGTTGGTCCACTTCTAGCCCAGTGGAATAGTTTCGACTATTGGGATAATACCACTAATCTGATCCACTATACTGAGCTTGATACCCAACCATGGAAGTATCGTGACCATCCCTATGGAGAATTGTGGTTCGAGTACTTTCATGAAGCTATGGAAGCAGGATATCTTAGCCAAGATGACGTTTCTTTGAGCATCCGTCGTGCTTATGTTCGCCGAGATATTCTACTTGGTAACTCAACAGGTGAAATCCTGATTAAAAAGACAAAAAGCCAGGTGATTCAACAGTTGAGAGAGCTTAAACGACGCCTAGTATTATCTAGATTCTAAAAACTCAGGTGATTTGCAGAAAAGAAGTTTCCGAAAGCTTTTTCAGCCTATTCTAGGAGCGAAAAGTCTTTCATTCTTACACTGGTAGATTCTTACAGAGAAAACGCCTTATGATCCCAAGAATCTTGCTAGTCGACGGTAAGGAACGTGGTCATTATTATAGAGAGCTTTGTGCATCATTGGATGCGGTCTGGTACAAAACAACGACCCCGGAGCTGCTTGAACAGGCTCAGAAAGTCATTGATATAGCTTTGATTAGTGATGAGTATTGTTCCCCTTTTAGCTCTGTTATTTGTCAACTTGTTCAGCAAAATATCCCAACGCTTCATATAATCGATGGAATTGCAGAGTGGCGCAACACCTGGGAAAACCCTCGCTCTCTAAACGAAGAAGCCGGTGCACCTTTATTCCAGCCGATTTTATGCCACAAAATAGCCTGTTTGGGGCGATCGCAAGCCCGTCTTTTTGAAGCATGGGGCAACCTGGGTAAATGCGAAGTGGTTGGGGCACCCCGTTTCGATCAACTAGTTGGTTTAAAGCCTCGCCAATGCAAAAAAGATCAGCTTTTTCGGATCTTGGTTATGACGGCCAAGACCCCAGGATTTACAGATGAACAAGTAAAAAAAGTAAAGGAAAGTCTATTAGACTTGAAGACCTGGTTTGAGTTCCACTCCAAAGAGTTCGGAGTTGTCATCACCCCCATTTGGAGAGTCAACCCCGATCTAGCTGAGGAACTAGAGCTCAGCAGTTCAATCACAGATTTAACAGGCCAGGAATTAGCAGTTGTTCTTCAAGAAGTTGATGCAGTGATCACGACCCCTTCAACAGCGATGCTAGAAGCGATGCTTTGTGGCTTGCCTACAGCATTACTCGATTATACTAATTCTCCTAAATTCATATCTCCAATCTGGAGCATTACTTCATCGTCTCATATTGGGCCAACCATTTCTGAATTGGTTCATCCATCACCACCCAAAATACTTCATCAAAATATCATTCTTCATGATGCGCTTGAATGTTTGACACCTGCTACTCCGCGCTTAATAAAACTGATTGAAACCATGGTTGAGATTGGTCGGGAGACTCGGACTAAAAGCATACCATTACGTTTTCCCACGCGCATTCTCGTAGATGAGCAAAATGGACATCACCTGCCGGAAGAGCAGTTTAATCTTCAGACTCTCTACCCCAATCATCCGGTCTTTGCCAATATGGATACTGTAGTGCTTCAAACAGAAATCATTCATCTGCGCAAGCAAATAATTTGCCTGAACGATATAATTACTCGTCTGCTTAAAGAAGGGAAACTATGGAAAGTATGGATAGCCCTTCGCTATCTTAAAAATCACATTGCTTAGAGAACAAGAAGGATAGGCTATCGGGCCAGGGATGGTGAACCCAGTCGTGCTTCTATACGGTCAGACATAGAACTGGCTGCCCAAACGAAGAAGTATCAAGAGCAGATTATGAAACAACTTCTTAAAGAAATCATCTCATCATAGGTTTTCTCTATGAAAAAAATATTATTTATCTCCCATGATGCCTCACGTACAGGTGCCCCTATTGTTTTCCTGAATTTTTTGCGTTGGTTCAAGGAGAATACCGATATTCCATTTAAAATTTTGCTAAGGAATGGCGGTCCATTGGAAGGAGACTTTACCAACCTTGCTCCGACGATGATATTCAACGAGGACTGCCAAACCCGCTCCCAAAGGATTCTACGTGGACTAGGCCGATGGCATCCTGAAGGACAGCTTCGCAAATTTCTGTCCACGGATGCCATCGGCCTGATTTACTCGAACACCATTACTAACCACACCGTCCTCAGCCAAATATCATCGTTTTTACAGTGCCCGGTTATCTCCCACATTCATGAACTGGACTATTGGATTTACCGCACTGGTATTCAGAACTTTGAAATCACAAAAGCCTTAACTTTTCACTTTATAGCCGTTTCAAGCGCTGTTAAAAGAAACCTGATTGCTCATCATAATATTGGCGAAACCTGCATCAGTACAGTTTATGAATTTGTACCAACTGCAACGCGCGATCATCAGCAAGCCTTGAAAAATAAGCATGAAATCCGTCACCAACTGAATATCCCTCTGGATGCGTTTGTTGTTGGTGCATCGGGTACATTGGACTGGCGTAAAGGTGCTGATCTCTTTATTCAACTTGCCCGCACCGTTCGCTACACAAATCTAGAAGCACCCATTTACTTTCTGTGGCTTGGTGGTGACGAAAAGCAAGATCATCTCCGCTTTTATGAACTCCGGCACGATCTCAAAAAACTGAACCTGGAGCACACCGCGATCTTTCTGAGTAATCAGCCCAACCCCTTAGACTATTTTGCAACATTCGACGTATTCGCATTACTATCCAGAGAAGACCCTTATCCCCTCGTCTGTCTCGAAGCAGCTTCGCTAGGAAAGCCGATTCTCTGTTTCGATCGTGCTGGTGGAGAACAAGAATTTGTCGAAGATGACGGTGGTTTCGTTGTTCCCTATCTGGATATAGAAACAATGGCTGCAAAAATTTGTTTGTTGTTTGAATCACCCGAATTACGGGAAAGGCTTGGGCAACGAGCCGCCCAAAAAGTTAAGGAAAACCATGATATTTCGGCTTCAGCATGTCAAATTTTGCACATTATTCAACGATTCTTATAACCTACTACTACAACTTCTATTTCACGGCACTCTGAGTTTTATAAACCACCTTCTGCCTGCCTCCATACCATCCAATTTCTGAAAACGCAAATGAGGGAAGAAAAGTTTTATCGATTGGGAAAATTTTACTAAAACCAAACCCTCATCCAAGGGATACGATCGACCTCATCTCTCAGCAGACTTCGGCCTCTATAATTTGCACTTTTTAGAAACTGAAAGGCTTAAGCACCTAGCATGAGAATTTTATGGCATCGATTATTATTCGTATATTTACTTGCCCTCTTGAGCTTATGAAATTTAATTTCACGCACGCCATTGTAAGAAAAATTTCTCATCATATTCGCAGACTTCTTGAAACTGCATGGTTAAACCGAGCTTAAATTAATGTAATCAATAACTTGACACGCTTACAGTGGATCGCGCCTTGATCGGGCACATCTGGAATCTTAAAACTCTATCTGAATAAGGTTTTCAAACATTTCAGATGCACCTTATAAATGACAGAACTACTGTATCTGTTTTGCAAAAACTAACTATTCATTCAAAAACAAGATATGCTGGAAATACCTAACAAGCTTTATTCGAAGACTCAAAAAATGGTAGAGATACTAAATCTTTATACCCAAGGAAAGGTTTATAAAGGCTTCTGCCCAATCTGTGAATCAAATACTAAGTTCATTGAAAAAGATGCTTGGTTAAGAGAATATTACTATTGCTCCAAATGTCATTCTAATCCAAGACAACGCGAGCTTGTGATTGCTTTGAACTTGTTCTTTCCCGATTGGAGAAATCTCAAGATTCATGAATCTTCTCCTGGAGGAGCTTCTTCAGAGTATTTGCAAAAAAGCTGCTCTCGATACCTTGCGAGTCAGTTTTATTATAATGTTGAATTAGGTCAATACAAGGATGGAGTGCGGTGTGAAAATCTCGAAAAGATGACGTTTGAAAACTGTTCTTTTGATCTGATCATCACTCAAGATGTATTTGAGCATATTATGCATCCTGATGCAGCTTTCAATGAAATTAGCCGTGTGCTTAAGCCGGGGGGAGCGCATATATTTACAATCCCTTGGTATCCAAAGTTAAGTAGAACGGCACAAAGAGCTAGATTAAATAATGGAAAAATCGAGTTTTTAGATGAGCCAGTTTATCATGGAAATCCCATTGATGCAAAAGGATCTTTGGTCACATTTGATTGGGGGCTTGACCTTACAGACTTTATTAGTAAACATAGTGAACTGTTTACAACAATCTATTTGTGTAAAGATCGAAAATTTGGATTAGATGGTGAGCAACTTGAAGTATTTATCAGCAGAAAAACTGCAGCATAAAGGATGATAGATTTTTATGAATAGTTCTCCTTTGGTAAAACTAATCTCCTTCTATATTCCTTGGTATCATCTTATTCTAGAAATTGATGCTTGGTGGGGAAAAGGCTTTACTGAATGGACAAATGTAACTAAAGTTAAGCCCTGCATTCCTAGTCATTATCAACCACATCTCCCAACTGACTTAGGGTTCTATGATCAGTGACTACTTGAAATCCAGTTAGCACGAGCTTATTTAGTAAGAACTCTCGGAATTTATGAATTTTGCTGCTGACACTATTGGTTTGGTAAAGGAAAACGTATTCTAGAAAGACCTTTTAATGAAGTTTTAAAGTCTGGCCAACCAAATTTTCCTTACCCGAACTCACATTAAATAGGCAATAAACCATGGTTTTAGACCAAAGAAGTATTACAAAAAGCTCAATCGCTGAAGATGAGGTAAATAGAAAAGCACGCTTGATTGCCTTCTATTTACCTCAATTTCATCCAATTCCTGAGAATGATCAGTGGTGGGGCAAAGGCTTTACTGAATGGACAAATGTTACCAAAGCCAAACCTTTATTTTCCGGACATTATCAACCTCAGCTACCTGCTGACTTAGGTTTCTATGATCTTCGTCTTTTGGACATTTCTCAAGCACAGGCATCTTTGGCTCGTAACTACGGAATCTACGGATTTTGTTATTGGCATTATTGGTTCCATGGCAAACGATTATTGGGGCAACCAATAGACGCTATCCTTGCTTCTGGACAACCGGATTTTCCTTTTTGTCTCGCTTGGGCCAATGAATCGTGGTCGCGCCGTTGGCTTGGTGAAGAAAAGGAAATTTTAATTGAGCAGAGGTATTCCTTGGAGGATGATAGGAAACAGGCCGAATGGTTAGTTCAAGCCTTTGCAGATCCCCGCTATATTAAAGTGCATGGGCGGCCAATGTTTTTGATTTATCGTCCAACATCGCTACCCAATGCTGGACAGACTACCAAAACGATTCGAGATGTTTGCCAAGCATCGGGGCTTCCAAATCCATATTTGATAGGGATAAACGCTCACGCCCGTCACGTTGACATGCGGACACTCGGATTCGATGCAACTGAAGACCATTCTCCCCAGCTTAGTGTATTGCCCGACGCTTTTGAAGACGGCTTGTTGCTCCGTCGTTTTATACGTAACCTGAAACAGGGGGTCTGGAGCGGTAAACTCAAGATTTATCAATATAGTGACGCTATCCAACGAATGGAAGCTAGCCGACCAAAGTATCCTCATCATCCAGCATTATGTGTTGGTTGGGACAACACTGCTAGAAGAGGAGAGCGGGCTATTGTGATCACGGGAAATGATCCTGATATTGTAAGGACGCACTTCATCCAAGTAGTAGAAGGCGTTAAAAGTTCTCCGCTGGAGGAAAGACTTATTTTTGTGAATGCTTGGAATGAATGGGCTGAGGGTATGTATTTGGAACCCAACTCACTCCATGGCCACAAACTCCTGGAGTCTATCCGTTCAGTAATTAAACCAGACTGTAGCGAAGCTAATTCAGATGAAGTACATTCTTCTTTTGAATCATAAGTTTCCGCTATGCCCATCATCCACAAGGAAAATGCTTTAGCGGAGACATACATTCAATGCATATCCTGATTGCTACACCTTATTTGCCCTGGCCGCTTGCATCTGGAGGAAACGTTGCTCAGTTTTCAACATTGCAATGTTTAAGTCAAGATCACTTATTCACGCTGGTTTGTCCAGTTTACTCTCAGCAGCAAGTTGATGATGCAAAGGAACTATCAAATCATTTAACTAACGTTCGAGTAAAAGCAGTTCCCTGTTTTATATCCCATCCTCAGTGGCATCTTGAGATACGTAATGCTTTCCATGGTATTCGTAAGTTTCTTCGTCCTCAAATAGCAGAAGTTTCCTTGCTACCTTACTACCCTTTTGCTCCTTTACCCACTGCATTTATTGATGTCCTCTCACAAGAAATTGATGCAGGTGTTGATCTTCTCCAAGTTGAATTTGCTGACATGCTCTCTTTGGGATGCTGGCAACATCGGAAAATCCCGAAACTCTTCATTCATCATCAGATTCACTGGGTTTATACCAGAAGATATATTGCCACTCATGAGTCTCTGCCATACTGCAACTATCTTGAAGCGCGAATGTATGCCGAAGAAGTCTCATTCTTATCTACATTTGATGGCATTGTGGTTTTTAGTGAAACAGATGCAAGAGAACTCAGTGGTGCAATTGATCCAAAGATAATCCATGTCAGTCCATTCCCTATTCCTGCTGACATTGAGTTCGTGGAGAAACCGACTCCTATATCAAAATCACATTTTATATTCATTGGTTCAGAAAAACACTATCCAAATCAGGATGCCCTTAACTGGCTACTTGAGGATATCTGGCCACTCATTCGAGATTCTTTGCCCCAGGCTAGGCTTTCAGTAATTGGATCCTGGAGCGAAGCATGGAGAATTGCCCATGAGACAGAAGGTGTCGATTACTCTGGTTTTGTAGAGGACCTCTCAGCCCAAATACGCGGTACGATTCAACTTGTCCCGATCCGGATAGGCAGCGGTATCCGGACAAAAGTCCTCGCTGCTATGGCACAGGGGGTTCCAATTGTATCAACCAGTGTGGGGATTGAGGGAATCAAGATTAATGACAACGAACACCTTCTGATTAGAGATCATGCAGAGATGTTTGCGAGTGCAGCAATAAAATTAGCAAAAGACCCAGAGCTATCTGCTCACCTCTCCCATGAAGCCTTGAGAGTCATTCAAACCCAGTACAGTCCCGATATGGTGCGAAGGACTAGAAATGAAATCTATGAAACGGTAGTCCACCATGCAAAACTATTTGACCATCTTCGTCAAGCACCAAAAAAGTGCCATCTATGAAACCTGCAACAAAAGAAAGACCATTTTGCAGACGGGAACTCCAAAACGAATTCCATTGACTCCTCAATCTTTAACTATTTTGCCCTGCGTTCCGGAGAAGATCCCTATCCCTTGGTTTGACTGGAGGCTACTCTTTTAGAAAAACCCATTCTCTGTTTCGATAACTCTAACTCTGGTGGCGAAAAGGAATTCGTTGAAGACAATTGTGGATTTGTGTTCCCATATCTGGATATTGAAACAATGGCTGCAAAAGTTGATCTGTTGTTTGGATCACCCAAATTACGGGCAGCGCTCGGGCAAGGAGCCGTTCAAAAAGTTAAGAAAAACTACGATATTTTAGCTTCAGCATCTCAATTTTTGAAAATTATTGAATGATCATTAATACAAGATATTCAAGAAAAGATTTTCTTTATCAATGCTTGGAATGAGTGGGCAGAAGGTAATCATTTAGAACCTTGTCAAAAGTGGGGTCATGCTTATTTAGAAGCAACTCGAAGAGCTTTGCTGGATAGTGAATCAAAAACTGATTTAGAACACAAACACTATGAGATTTCTGTCCCCCATGCTTAAACAGATTCAATACCCATCCATAGAACCTTCTCCAACAGATGCTCCCAGGCCATTTTGGTCGATAATGTTGACTTCTTATAAACGCACAGAATACCTAGAACAGGCTCTTAGAAGTGTTTTAGCCCAAGCCCCTGGAATCGATGAGATGCAGATTGAAGTAGTAGATGATTGTTCACCCAATAAGGATAAAATCGAGACAATTGTTAAAGAAGTTGGTCAAGGAAGAATATCTTTCTACTCCTCTCCTCTCAATAATGGAATCTTTGGCAACTGGAATGTCTGTATTCAAAGGGCACGAGGCCATTGGGTTCATATCTTAAGTGACGACGATTTAGTAATGCCAGGTTTCTATGAGACCTATCGTCAGCACATTGAAACATACCCATGCTCAGTTGTATTGGGGCCGTCTTTTTACATTGATGGCAAGGGGCAAGATTTTGATGTTTCTGCCCATCTACAATCTCAGGATGGGCTGCTTGAAAATGCTTTGAAACAATTATCCAAAAGTAACCGAATTCACACCCCTGCTATTGTTGTTGCTCGTGAAGCCTACGAAAAAATCGGAGGGTTTACTACTAGTTTGGTTTTTACTCCCGATTGGGAGATGTGGACCCGGTTGGCATCCGCGTTTAAACTAGCTTACATTAATACACCCTATAGTTGTTTCCGCATTCACTCCCGATCAGAAACGAACCGATTAACACTCTCTGGCGAGTCTATTCTCGATTGTTTCAATGCGTCCAAACTAATTCAATCTCGAATAAAGGATCCAGATGATCTTAGGGAAGTAAAACATTTCACTAGGAATTGGCTATTTCAAGAAAGCCTCTACTTGAGTCAAAAGCTGATCCAGGAAGGAGCTTATAAATCTGCATTAATCAATCTAGGATGGACACTCAAATTGTGTCCGTCCCCCTCTTCTACTAAATATTTCCTTAAAATTCTATTCGGGATCCCTATTAAATCCAACGATGTCAGAAAATTTTATTGAAGACTTTACCCAGAGCTAAGTCCAAAAAGATATGTAAACCAAACAGATAGAATCACTTATTTGTTCAATGTGATAATTTTGCAATATTAAGTTAAGGGCACTTCGAAAAATAGAAAGATTTAATGTAGAAATCGCTGCCCAGCCCAGATGGAGCTAGAAAATAGTGACCTCACTGGACCTAGGATAACTTGGAATTATGACACAAGGCTTTGGCAGGGCC
>JBAUTB010000049.1:0-1738 GCA_049582005.1 Gloeobacterales cyanobacterium
CTAGAAACCTATGTGCGGTTGGTTTACCCGCGAGTCAATAATGGAAGACGGAGTAGTTGCTGGGCAGATTAAAAAGCAACGCAAGCTGGCAAGCAGGTAGGTTCCAAGACATCCATTGCAAAACATATTGTGCCAGCCAGTCGGAGATTGAAAGAAGGCAGTGCATAACCGAATGGCACTGACGTAAGCTGAATCAACTGACTAGATTGGCTTTCAAGGTGGCACGAGGATGCTGCATTCTGGGAAAAGCCTTGGGCCTACGTTTAACAACTCTGGGTTCAACACGATCGGGTCGCGAAGGAAGCCACTCGCAACAAATGACCGAGAGTAGAGTCGCATACAAGGTATGAAGATTAGAAACACAAGAACTCGCTAGAGCTGTTTTGAAGTGATTCAAATGCTGACGAGTCCCTTGTAAAGACAACTGTAAAGACGAGAAATTGGTCAGACGAGCTGACTCAAGCATCACAGTTCGCAGCAGGTTGTAGGCCAATAAATGAACCCAGATATCCTTTCGCACCATTTCAGGCGTTTTGGTCGCGAGATGGTCCATCTTCAACGTGGTTTTGAGATGCTTGAGATTGACTTCGGTAGAAGACCATCTCAGACGGTAGAGTTCGGCCAGCTTAGATTTGGGATAGCGTTTGGGGTCAAGCAGTGTCGTCACCAGAATGATTTTTTGAGGGCGAAACCCAGGCTCTCGAATTAACAGGTGGACTTCGCGCACCTCAATCTCCTCAGGTAAGGCAGCAAAGTCTTCTTCAGACATCGAATTTGGACATTGCTGAGGCCGTTGCCAGGTTACAAGATGGTCGCCAATGCCGAGCTTCTTGCCTCGGCGAAAATCGCAGTGACGGGCGTGATGTTTGCGAAAGACCCCATCCGCCTGATTTTGCTGGACTAAAGCTAAATCTGCATAGGTGCCATAGGCCGAATCTGCTACCGCCACATCACCAGGCTTTAATTGGCTGTAAAGACGACGCGACAGTTCCCATTCACTGGTTAAGTACGGCGCAATCGCAACTGTGACGACAGCTCCCGTGACGACACAAAACCACACCACCATTTTCAGCAAGGGGAACCCGCATCCTGGTTTCTGGGTATTGGGCTGCGGATAGGTCTTTTGATTGGCTGGGGTATCGCTCATCGACACCGTTGTCCCGTCAAAGGCTTTGAGTGGATGACCACACCAGTAATGCGATTGAGGGACTTGCCCTTGCAATTTCTGAGCACTTTCGGTGAGCATCTGTTCGAGCAGCTCAATCGGCAATCTTTGGCGAGCTTTACTGTAGGCTCCAGTATCTAAAGACGGTAACTCCATTTTTGCCTCTGCCAACCAAGCGATCACTCGTCCCACAGCATTTCGCAAACTTTTGTCGGCATCTAGAACTTGTGAGAGCCATGCCCATAGTGTCACCACCGGGGTATATAGCGTGCTGCGATAGCTCACCTCTTGATTCTCCAGAATCTGCTCTACGGTATTTTTCCCCAATAACACCTCAAAGGGGAGACCAACACTATTCTCGAATTTGTGCTTGAGGATTTCAGCTCTATTTGCCATAAGAGGAGGGAACACATTATTACTTCTCCAAGCCTATGATCTTCTCATAGCAAGGGATAAGTGCTATTTTCCTCACCTTGCGTCAGTGCCATTCGATCTTGTCCGTCTATTTAGAGTTAGACGCTCTCTCTGAGCTGGATATTTTGCAATATGATTTGAAAAGTATGTGGAGTGAAC
>JBAUTB010000050.1:0-1513 GCA_049582005.1 Gloeobacterales cyanobacterium
GCCATGAGCTGCGGACTCCGCTCAATGCCATCCTTGGCTACAGTGAAATGCTGCAAGATGAACTGCAGGGGATGGGTCATCAGGAGTTCAGCTCCGATTTAGAAGCGATTCATGCCTCAGGAAAACATCTGCTTTCTATCATCAGCGATATGCTCGACCTGTCTAAAATTGAGGCAGGCAAAATGGACCTGTATCTCGAAACCTTCGACCTTTCCTCTCTCGTCCAAGAAGTGGTAACTACCATCCAGCCTCTGGTCAAGCAAAATGAAAATATTTTACATGTCAATTGCCCTCAGGGCTTGGGAAGTGTCGAGACCGATGTGACAAAACTACGTCAGATCCTCTTCAATCTTTTGAGTAATGCTGCTAAATTCACTCAAAAAGGCTTGATTATACTGACAGTGCATAGTTCCGGTCCTTCTGCACACTGGATTGAGTTTGAGATCGCAGATACGGGGATCGGCATGACTTCAGAACAAATTCAACACCTTTTCCAGGCCTTTACCCAGGCAGATGTTTCTACAACCCGCAAGTACGGAGGTACAGGGTTGGGATTGGCCTTGACCCAGCGTTTCTGTCAAATGATGGGTGGAGAAGTCACCGTTATCAGTGAACCGAATAAGGGTTCTATTTTTACGGTCCGTTTGCCTCGTGCCTGGGGATATCGGCCTCAGATCAAGTTTGTCGGCAAGATTATCTGAGCGAGCTTGCGTAGCTGCTCTTCGGTCCCCATGCAGACCAAGAGGTCTCCTGGCTCTAGACGGGTATCTGCTGTTGGATTACTTAAAAATTCTCCAGAGTCTCTTCGGATTGCGAGCACGAGCGCGCCGGACTTACTTCTAAGTTCTGCTTCTTTGAGGGACTTGTGGAAGTAAGGACAGGTGGATTCTTGCGTTACTTTCGGCAGCAAGAGTTCTTCAATATAGGCTTGGCTCCCACCAATCGATACTATTTCCATCAGGTCTATGATTTGTGGGCGTAAGGCTAGAGCGGCCATTCGTTTTGCTCCTGTGACATAGGGCGACACCACTTTGTCCGCACCTACTCGTGCCAGCTTTAGCGCTCCTTCGTCCGAACTAGCCCGTGCAATTGTTAAGATTTTGGGATTTAAGATTTTGGCGGACAGAACCACAAAGAGATTTTCTGCATCCGAGGGAAGAGCCGTGAGTATGCACCGAGCACGCTCTACCCCTGCTTCCAGCAACATTTCATCAGAACTGGCATCTCCTGAAAGGGCTAGAAAGCCATTCTCTTCTGCTTTGCGCACCAGATCTAGATCCTTTTCCAAGATCACAAAAGCCGCTCCTTCTGCCACGAAATCTTGGCAAACTTGCTGGCCAATTCGCCCATAGCCACAAACGATGTAATGGTTTTCTATTTTGGAAAGCATTTTAAATCTACGTCGCCCCTGGATCCCTTCTTGAAAATACCCTTCTGCAACTGCTCTCGCCAGCTGACTTACTAAATTTCCCAAGGCGGCCACACCCATCAAAATCAAGACAATCGTAAAAAT
>JBAUTB010000051.1:0-4381 GCA_049582005.1 Gloeobacterales cyanobacterium
CTATCAGGTCTTGGGGCATCTGGCCTAGTTGCTCTTCCGTCATCGCCAAGAGCTGGTCTAAGCTTTGGCGGTCTTGCTCAGAAATAGGAAGGTCTGAGCCCAATACAGTTTGAACGGAACAAGATAGGGTCAGAATTTGAGTAAGTTCTTCAGTCATGAATATCCCTGAATGGGGGCGCTTGAAAACACTGTGTCCAGTTTAAACGTCTAGAGAGGCTTTATGCACCCAGGTACGCTTTGATTACTTCTGGATTTTCTCGAACGACTTCTGGGGAACCTTCACAGATTTTCTCCCCAAAGTTCATGACGACAATATGGTCTGAGATGTTCATCACCAAACTCATATCATGTTCAATCAAAATGATAGTCACACCTGTTTGCTGAATCCTACGGATCAGACCGATTAATTGCTTCTTTTCCTGGGGATTCATGCCTGCTGCGGGTTCATCCAAGAGCAGAATGGTCGGATCAGTGGCTAAGGCTCTGGCGATTTCTAGACGGCGTTGGTCTCCATAGGATAGGCTATCCGCTTGAATAAAGGCCTTATCCTCTAAGCCGACAAATTCCAGCTTTTCTATAGCCTGCTCAATCGTCTGTTCTTCTTCGATGCGGGCTTTTTGATTGGGAATGAGGATGGCCCACAAACCGTTGTTGGTTCGCACATGCCGCCCTACCATCACATTTTCGAGAACGGTCATCTTTTTGAACAGGCGAATATTTTGGAAGGTCCGGGCCAGCCCTTCTTGGTTGATCTGATGGGACTTTAAGCCCTGCAACGTACAGGGTTTACCCTCCTTCTGAAGCACAATCTGGCCTTCCGTAGGCTGATAAATCCCCGTCAGCATATTGAACAACGTAGTTTTGCCGGCTCCGTTGGGACCAATCACACTCAAAATGTCATTCTTCTCCAGCTCAAAAGAGATGTCTTTAACAGCGGTGAGACCGCCAAAGGTTTTGGTGAGTTTTTGGACGGTGAGTAGAGCCATTACACTTTTTGCTTGTGGGACTTCCGTAAACATCGTACTCAACGATGCTTCTTCATGGGGGCGGTGAGGGGGCCAGGAGGACTTATAGTCCCTTTTTTACTTAGTAAAAGACCGTATTCCAAACCTTCAACCACGGCAATGTAGGAGGCTTCTGTAATGTTGGTGGAAACGCCTACGGTGGTCCAACGTTCTTTACCGTTGCTCGATTCCACCAATACTCTTGTTTTGGCATCGGTCCCGGCGCTGCCATCGAGGATACGAACTTTGTAGTCCGTAAGTTGGAATTGAGCCAGCTGCGGGTAAAACTGGACCAAGGCTTTACGAAGGGCTGCATCTAGGGCAGAAACAGGACCATTGCCCTCAGCTGCCGTGTGTTGGAGGACGCCGCCCACGCGCACTTTCACCGTTGCTTCAGCTTGAACTGAGCTGTCTGGGAAAGCCTGACTGGAGGTGCGGAAGCCTTCTATCGTGAAGAAAGGCTCTCGGTAGTCTAAATGTTCTCTAACGAGGAGTTCAAAACTGGCATCCGCCCCTTCAAACTGATAGCCTGCGTATTCCAGTTCTTTGAGCTTGTGCAGGATGGCTTTAACCCTTGGGTCTGTTTTCTTAAGCGCAAGACCAAATTCCGCGGCCTTTGCCAGAATATTGCTACCGCCTGCCTGTTCAGATACCAAAATCCTTCGGCGGTTGCCTACGGCTTGGGGTGCGATATGTTCATAAGTCAGGGGATTTTTCTGGACGGCGCTGACATGGATGCCTCCCTTATGAGCAAACGCTGCCGCACCGACAAAGGGAGCTTGTTCTTGGGGAGCTACATTTACCGTTTCACTGATGAAGAGCGAAGTCTCGGTGAGCAGCGCCAACTTTTCTTGGGGCAGGCAATCATACCCTAGTTTCAGTTGCAGATTCGGGATGACAGAACACAGATTGGCATTCCCACAGCGCTCTCCATAGCCATTCATGGTGCCGTGGACCATTCGGGCTCCGGCTTGAATCGCCATCAACGCATTGGCTACCGCCGTGTCTGAATCATTATGGGTATGAATGCCCAAGCCTATGTCTTGGCCTAATTCCTGGATAACCACTTGGACTATTTTCTGGACTTGATGAGGTAACATACCACCGTTGGTATCACAGAGGACGAGCCACTCTGCACCTGCGTCTCGGGCCTGCTTCAACGTTGCCAAAGCATAGTCCTGATTGTGCAAGAATCCATCAAACCAGTGCTCGGCATCATACATGACCCGGCGACCCTGACTTTTTAAAAATGTGATGGTATCGCCAATCATGGCCAAATTTTCTTCGAGCGCAGTGCCCAGTCCCTCGGTAACATGAAGGTCCCAAGATTTACCAAATAAAGTCACCCATTGGGTTCCAGCGGCCAGAATCGTCCGAAGCATCGGGTCATCTTGGACTTGAATGCCGGGTCTACGGGTAGAACAGAAGGCCACGAGTTGCGCATAGTTTAGAGGCCGCTCTTTAATCTCCAGAAAAAACTGAACATCCTTAGGATTCGCTCCAGGCCATCCGCCCTCAATAAAAGGAACGCCTAACTGGTCCAATTTATGCGCAATGCGAATCTTATCTTCCACCGATAGACTCATACCAATGCCTTGGGTACCATCTCGGAGGGTGGTGTCGTAGATGTATACTTTAGAAAAATCAGATTCCACAGGCAATGGTTGGGATAATCAGAAATTCAGTATAACGCCCGCAATACCCTGGCACATTGCCATTGTGGTTGATGTCTGCTTGATTAGAGATTAGAGTCCCAGTTGCTTTTGAATAATTGCTGCTGCCAGTGAAACGCCTGTCTGAGTTGCGGCATCAATCACCCACTTTCCAACACTTGAAAGTAGTTCTAATACTTTCACTTTATCTCCACGCTGGGCAGCCTTTTTCGCTAAGACTACTGTAGCTATGTCTTCTTCCTTCTCAGGGTCTCTAGCATCAGCAGCTAAATGTTCACTGAGTTGCTCAAGTTCTATTGCAAGAGCTTTTATATCAACATCTTGATTTATTTGATTAAAAGTATTGCCTTCAGCCTTTGCTCCTGGACCAGCGGCACCAGCTTGTCCAGAGATATTATATTGATCTCTTATTCCTGCTGTATTTAAGCGTTCAAAAAGTGGCTCTTCATCAATCATGCGTATCCCTTTGCTGGTAATTTTCACATATCTAGATTGTTCAGAATTCACTAGTTCTTTTTCATCTTCCATTGGTTCTATTACTCTAAGAATATCTGAAGGCTGAAGATTTAAGCTACTGGCTAAAAACTCAATTGTTATGTCAAAAAATTCGTATCGCTCAGGATAGTCAGCATGATAGCGATATAGAACAGTGAGTACTGCTTGTCTTAGTTCACGATCAGTTTTTGTAGTGGCATCAAATCCTGGTATAGATATGTTTTCCTCTCTCAAATCCTTGTGGATTGCAGTATGCGACGGGCATTGTGGAGAGCACTTGGTCTTATAAGTATCGTCCTTCTGAAAGACAATGGCTTGACAATATACTTCTGGAAGTGTTGATTGTATTTTGGGGCCTACTAATGGAGCTTGAATTAGTGCTTCTTGATGGATTTTTTCTAATACTAAATTTACGCAATTGACCTGGGATAAAATCTCAGGTATTTCACAAGAAATGCAGGCTGTAGGTGTGGTTTTGCGGGTATGTGTTTCAGCCTTTATTGTTGTAATAGTAAAGCTTAAGTTACTCTCCTCGAATTTTCTAAAAATGCAAGGAATAAGTCCTAAAATTCACCTCATGAATATATGGTTTCTTGCTCGAAGTAGATATACGCACTCTTGTAGAATTATAACAATTTTCCTGATAACCTTGAGCATTTTAATGCTCTAAACTGCTGTAAGTTCTGAGGATTAATTTTTCAAGATGACTGCTATATAGCCCCCCCGACCCCCCAATTCTGGGGGGGAGAAACATCCTTAATTCTCTTGAAGTGACTGATTAGGTTCGAGCTTTACTTTAGAGTCAAAATTTCAGTCGCTACCTGTGAAATCTTCGCGAGCACTATGGGGAGATTAGCGAATACCTCGTTCATTGCTAAAATGTAATACTCCATAGCCATAGGTATCAAAGTGTTGTGTCCTAGCTTCGTCATATTCAGCTTGTTTGCTATGTACTGGGCCATCGACCTCTATAACAAGCCGCACTTGAGCACAGTAGAAATCAGCGATAAAGCGACCAAGAGGATGTTGAGACCGAAACCTTATGTGTGCATCGCTAACATGGTTACCAGTTCAAGCATGGCAGAGTGCTCCCAATTTCGTGGGGAGCTTTTCTCGGCTGCGCCTGCCGGACACATGGATCCAATGGTCAAAATGCGCTTGGGCTGGGTGCAGTTTTATCAGAAAACGGGTAACTTCAGCCTCAGATGG
>JBAUTB010000052.1:0-16640 GCA_049582005.1 Gloeobacterales cyanobacterium
CCCTTGGCAATTGCCACATCAATCGCATCAGCACCGGTAGTGTCAGACATTGTTTTCTTCTAGGAATGATTTATAGAGGGATTTTATCAGTTCATAGGTCACCTTCGAACCGATTGAGCACTATCTAAAACGGCCTGCGTGAAATTACGCATCTTAGCATTTACATAAATAAAAGTCCTATCCAAAATTTACGTGGAATCACGCATGCCAATAGTTGGGTAGTTAAGTAATCATGCTGAAATACTTAGGGTAAAATCACCTAGCTAAATTTCAGCAACACTAAGATTGTATTAACGTAACGGCCTATAACAATAGCATCCACATCACTATTAGCCAAATAAACGATGTTGACAAGTATATGAAACACCTTCTGCTTATAGACAACGACACCCGATTTCTTCTTCTAATGGGAGATTATTTGGAGGAGCAGGGCTATCAATTAAGCCGGGCGACAAATGGACAGCAGGGTATCGAAGTCGTTAGTCGACTAGCCAGGGAGTCGCGTCCCCCAGACTTAGTTGTTTGTGACATCATGATGCCCCATATGGATGGATATCAGTTTGTGCGCATGCTCCGATCGATGCCTGGGAGTGAAGTCCTTCCTGTTATCTTCCTTTCTGCGAAAGGGGAGGTCCATGACCGGATCCGAGGACTCAAGGAAGGGGGAGATGCCTATCTGGTAAAGCCCTGTGAACCCGTTGAGTTAGTGGCCTTAACAGAAGCTTTACTGCGCCGTTCTGAACAGATACCAACCTCAGACAGTAACCCAGAAGTATGGCAAAATTCGGGCGAATCTGTAATAGATATTCAATTTAAAGTGGAACTTACCACAACAGAAGTGAAAGTACTCCACCACGTAAGCCGGGGGCTTCCCAACAAAGATATTGCTAAAGAAATGGGAGTTTCTCCTCGGACCATAGAAAGTCATGTGAGCAACATACTCCAAAAAACTACTCTTAGTAACCGAACAGAGTTGACCCGTTGGGCCATTGAAAGTGGAAATATTTAGGGATTAGGGCGCTTGGATAGTCTCCACCCTCAAACCCTTAGGGGGACGTCCATCCCGCTTCTTAATTACGATAAATAGAAGCTCCAGGAATCTGGCATATTTTCTTTTCTATCTTTTTATTTAGGTCATCTAAAACAAGGATATAAGTACCACCAGGAAAGGTCATTCCTGATGCAACTTGGTCACAAAGTTTTTGAGCACGATAGCTACTTTCGATTTTCCACCAGGATGAACCATGACGAAGGGCAAGGATATATAAAGGTTTATCTGGTAAATGTTCTACTTCTTTCTGAACCAGATAGGCCTCTTTTATCTCAGGATATTTAGCTAATTGCTGGGTCAGTTTTGCTATCTCTAAATCAGATAAATAATGAAACTTAAAACTATCTCGGTCACTTACCGATGAACGTTCTTGAATGACCTTTGTCAATAATATTTGATGTTGCTCAATTCGATTTAAATAACGGTTCGCTTCCTCTCGCCTTCCTTGTTTTCGATGAAAGAGATAAATTAACTCATTGCCAGAGAGCGAAATCTCAGGATCTAAGGCCATGGCTTTTTCGAGGAGTGCAATCCCAGCGGTATTTTCTTGCTCTAGAAAGATCTCACCCAACAGGTAGTTCGTGCAAACATGATCAGGATTCACTAAAAGAATTTCTTGCAACAGAGGAATCGCTTGCTGCCTTTCCTGAAGTTCAGCGGTCCAATAGGCCCGCTCCCAAGCCTCTTCTTCCGTAAGAACTTGATGTTGCGCTTTTTCTTCTAGCCGGTGCAAATTCTTCTTGGATTCTTGCAGATGATTATGGCGCTCTTGCCATGACAAGGATACTTCTTGTTTCCAGCTCTCGTTAAAGTGATTGGTTAAAAGTTCCAGAGTACCCTTGAGAAAATGACGGGCTGAACTAACTTCTATAACGACCGTAGAAGGAGGGAGTTCAGGCTGCCAATCAGAGCGTAGTCCCAGAGCAGATAGTCGTTCTGCTAGACAAGGGTGTGTATCTTGAGTGTTGGTTTGTTGCTTTAAAGCTTGGTGGAACCAGCGCTCTGCGTCGTGGAATGCCAACTCTAAGCGCAAGGTGTTTAGCATATGGGTATACATGGATGAGGGAGGTTCTGCCTCTTCATTTAGCTGTCGTGAAACACGAGGCCAAAATGAATATTCTAAAAAATGGTTCCTAATTTCTACATTGATGAGAGCTTCTGCAATATTTTTGGGCCCAACCACCTGGGCTGCATAACGGTCAGCCTCATATTCATTCATCCTTGCGAAGACAAAAGAATAAGCATCAAAGAAGGGTGCGTACCAATTAAAAAAGCGATCAAATAATAATGAATTTCTATTAGCCTGAGCCTGACCTAAAATTTGCATCCAAGTCTTACGAACCCGATAGATCCAACTTGCAAATCGACCATGATTACCAGAAAGATGGGCTAGCTCATGGGCAATAACTCCACGGAATTGCTCTGGAGTTAGGGCTTCCATAAGTGGAAGCCCCAATAACAAATAGTTCTTTTGCCAGCCAAATATGCCCAGGCGTGGGAGCTGAACTACGGATGCATTAAATTCTTTTGTAATCAGAACTTGATCGGGAAAAGGAGCCCCCAGGGAAGAGGATAAATCCTTAATAACAGCAAATAAATGGGGAGCTTCTTTTTGATTAAGCACTCGACCTGTGGGGGGTGGCAAACGCACCCAAAGTGATTTGAGAATAGCCAAGATAGGAATAAGGAGAAGGAAACTACCTTTTAATTCTAGAGCGTTCAATCTGTGGCTATGGAGAACTAACCACCCCAAACCGATAAGAACAGATAATAAACTACCAAGAATTAGAAAAAGGTAGGCATAACCTAAAGCAGCCAGTAAGCCCACCCGGAGTCTGTAGTTCTTAGGTTGTTCATGGGCAAAGGTTTCTAATCGTTTGACTAACGCTTCAAACTGCTCTTGATTAAGCGCCATAACCCGTTATTTATCATTCATCCCATACTCAGAATTCCCTGTGTTCCTATTCGCTTTTTTAGGATTACAAGAGGGTTCTAACAAGAATCAATGAAGGTTACAGCATTTAGACCGTCTTAGATTATTCTGGTGACGCCTGCCTTTTGGGCAGCCTGTTCTACAGCCAAGGCAACAGCAGGAACAACTCTAGGATCAAAAACAGAAGGAATGATGTAGTCAGGACGTAATTCTTCTGGACTAATTAAATCAGCAAGGGCTTGCGCTGCAGCCATTTTCATTGCTTCGGTAATGGCCCGAGCCTTGCAGTTCAAAGCGCCTTTGAAAATACCCGGATAGGCTAGCGCATTGTTGATTTGGTTGGGATAGTCACTTCTTCCGGTAGCCATCACCGCTACATGGGGACCAGCCAACTCGGGCGGGATCTCGGGGACCGGATTGGCCATGGCAAAGACGATGCGCTGTTCTGCCATATTCTGGATATCTTCGAGGCTGACGGTACCTGGGCCCGAAAGCCCAACGAATACATCCGCTCCTTTGATTACTTCCTGAATCGTGCCTTCTTCGCCATGAGGATTGGTCAGTTCGGCATACAGGATTTTCGTAGCATTCATATTATGTTCACGACCTTTATAGATAGCTCCAGCCGTGTCACAGCCAATAATGTTTTTCACGCCGGCTTGCAACAAAATCTTGGTGCAGGCTACACCAGCGGCTCCTACCCCTGTGAAAACAATTTTGAGGTCTTCCGGTTTTTTATTCACGATTTTTAGGGCATTGAGCAGAGCAGCAAGGGTAACTACGGCTGTCCCATGCTGGTCATCGTGCATAACCGGAATATCCAACAATTCCTTCAAACGGTCTTCAATCTCGAAACAGCGAGGCGCACTAATATCTTCTAGATTGATACCCCCAAAGACAGGAGCCAGATACTGAACTGTTTGAATAATGGCTTCCACCTCTTGGGTATCGAGACAGATCGGAAAGGCATCCAGCCCAGCGAAGGCTTTAAAGATCATGGCCTTACCTTCCATGACAGGGATTGCTGCTTCCGGGCCAATATTCCCCAAGCCTAAAACGGCACTGCCATCTGAAATAACGGCGATGGTATGACTTTTAATGGTGTAGTCAAAGACCTTGGTTTTATCGTTTGCAATCGCGCTACAAACCCTTCCCACACCAGGGGTATAGGCCATAGAAAGCTGGTCTTTATTCTCAATAGGGTGTTTGCTTTCGACAGAAATTTTGCCCTGACGGTGAAGTTCAAAAGTGCAGTCTTGAACAGAGATCACTTCAGTCTCAGGAAGTTCTTTGATGACTGAGATAATAGCTTGAGCATGGGCTTCACTGGCAGCATCCACCGTCACATCCCACACCACATGGCTGTTGTTTTTTTCTACCAAAGTTGCTGCGGATAGAAACCCTTGTGTCATCCCAATGGCGTCTGTCACTTTCGCTAAAACGCTGGATTGATGGGGCATGTATAGGCGGAGGGTGATACTGTTGCTGGAATTGGGAGTGAGCTGAGTCATAGGAGTGGTTCAGAGTACCCAGAGAGTCTACCACTCCGTTTTTACTGCTGCGATTCTGGAATGCTCTTTAGTTCAGGAAATGCGGAATCCGTTAGGGATCGGGGTGTATTTTTCTGGATGGTATAGAGTCCAGCAGCTCCTAGAACCGTAGTGAGCGCTAAAAGGGAAGCCACTTGCATCGCCCATTTTCTCTGCTCAAGGGGACTTTTGATAACATAAGTCACACTTAAGGCAAACAAAGTTAGCCACAATCCCACAGAGGTTAAACAGTAAGGGCATAGAGCCTGTAATTCGAAGAAAAGGATCCCCAAAAGATAGATGCTAAAAACAGCCCCGATCGTCGTCAATCCCAGTAAATTTAGGGACCTGCGGGAACCCAGATTAGGCCAAAGTGCTGTTCTCAAAACACTGGCGTACAGTAAAAGACCAAAAATCGTTAAAGGAATGCCAAAAACATTGGCATAAACACTGGTGAGGACAATCTCGCAAGCTCCTCCACTACTACAGCCAGCCACTTTTCCCAGGGTTAATTTCTCATAGGTGAGGTACCCTGTTAAAGCCATTCCTACCAACGCTAAAAGTGCTATCCAATAGGGCAGCCATGCAGTTGTAAAAAGGGACAACGACTGCGATACCCTTTTATTAGGAGGCTGTATGAGATTGGGTTCCATGAATTTTGCGCAACGCCTCAGTTATCTACAATCTAACGTTTTTGGAGACATGGACCTTGCAAAGGCAACAGCCCCGCAGGGGATTATTGACCTTTCTCTCGGTTCTTCTGATTTACCCGCTCCGCCGCTGGCCATGGTTAAACTCCATCAGGCTCTGGATGATCCGGCTACCCATGGTTATCTCCTATTTGAAGGGACCGCTCCTTTTCGTAGGGCAGCGGCTCAGTGGGTAGAACGCAAATTTGGTATCTCCGTTGACCCTCAAACAGAAGTCCTGCCCCTCAGCGGTTCTCAGGAAGGCACAGCCTTAATGCCCTTGGCCCTCTTGGACCCCGGAGATTATGCTCTGCTCTTAGACCCAGGGTACCCCTCCCATTGGGGAGGAGTGAATCTGGCGGGAGGGCAAATCCACAGGTTGAGGCTCCAAGCTCCCGATTTTCTACCAGATTTCTCCGGTATTTCCCCCAAGGTGCTGAATAAAGCCAAAATGCTGGTGCTCAGCTATCCCCATAACCCAACTACAGCCATAGCGCCTCTGGAATTTTTCAAAGAAGCGGTAGCTTTCTGCCAAAAAAATGGCCTGACTTTAATTCATGATTTCCCTTATGCGGATATTGCTTTTGGTGGCTACAGACCTCCTTCTATTTTTGACGCTGATCCAGAAAAATCGGTTTCCCTTGAACTATTCTCACTTTCCAAGTCCTACCATATGGGCGGATTTCGGATTGGGTATGCCGTGGGTAATCCTGGTCTGATTAAAGCTCTACGTCAGGTGCGGGACGTGACAAATTTCTACCCCTATCGTGGAATTTTACAGGCTGCGGCCCAAGCTCTTACCGGTCCTCAAGACTATGTAACTGAATCCGTTTTGCTCTTTCAAGAACGTCGGGATGCCTGCGTGCAAGCCTTGGCTGATATCGATTGGGACGTCCCTGCTCCCAAGGCCACCATGTACCTCTGGGCCAAATTGCCGCAGCCCTATACAGGCAGTTCCATGGATTTCTGTCGAGACTTAGTGCACAAAACAGGGGTCGCTCTTTCTCCCGGTTCTGGTTTTGGAATCAGTGGAGAAGGTTATGTGCGATTTGCTCTGGTGCACCCGCCCGATGTTTTGCGAAAGGCTGTAGAAGCGATGGGCGAATTTTTGAGACCTCTCCCCCTGCGATAAGCACGGGTACATGAGTTTCGCTTACAGCTTGCTGGGTGGTAACTGCGCTTACAGGAGAACGGTAGGCCGTGATAGCACAGGGAGTTGTTCTTCCTCCTGCCTCTGTTTTATGGGATGAGTGCTTCCCGATAGGGCAAAGAAGGTTGTGCTCCTAAAATAGTTGCTGCGTAAGCTCCAGCAGCATTAGCAAAGAGTATGGCTGCGGAAATTTCTTGTCTTTCGGCGAAAGCGACGGCCAGGGCTCCCATAAAAGCATCTCCTGCCCCGGTACTATCTATCGCCTCTACCTGAATACCTGATATATGCATAGGGTTTGCCATCTCCTGATTAGTAACCCACGCTCCACCCGCGCCAATAGTAATCACAACAGTTTCAAATCCCTGCTTGAGTAGAGCATTGGCTGCGGCATGAGGCTCTGAACATCCCGTCATCATCTGACTTTCCTGTTGATTGAGGACGAGAACCTGGACATGAGCTAATAGTTCAGGGGGAAGGGATTGGAGAGGAGAAGGATTGAGCATGACTTTTGCTCCTGTCTGGTGACCCTGCTTGGCTGCTTCAATCACACCGGACATGGGGATTTCCAGTTGAATTAGGACCACATCGGCTCCCGCAAAGTTATGGGATGCCTTTTGGACAAAGGCCTGGTCGACTCCTAGGTTTGCTCCTGGAATAACCACAATCGTGTTTTCTCCCTCCAGATCAATGGTTACCACAGCCAATCCAGAATGGTAGGGGGCAGAGCGAGCTACCGCATGGATGTTAATTTGATCACGCGCAAGACCTGCGAGGAGTTGGGTTCCAGCTTCGTCTTCTCCCACTTGTCCAATCAACGTAACCTGAGCTCCCAGTCGCGCTGCAGCCACGGCTTGATTGGCCCCTTTACCTCCAGGACAGTATTGATAGTGACTTCCGATCACGGTTTCGCTTGGTTGGGGCAGATGGTTAGCCTGGGCCACCAGGTCCATATTGATACTGCCCACTACCACAACTTTGGGTGGCGTATTCACAG
Organism: Gloeobacterales cyanobacterium; assembly: GCA_049582005.1. Lineage (GTDB taxonomy): Bacteria > Cyanobacteriota > Cyanobacteriia > Gloeobacterales > PMM-0068 > Sivonenia. The sequence goes on from JBAUTB010000052.1 coordinate 7,347, forward strand.
CGGTTCCTCAAAGAGTAAAGATTCGGAAGAAACCATCCTTAGCTTGCAATGAGCTAATCGAATCGTGCAATCCATTCAGTAATCATAGATCTTCCCGCCAATCCGAAGCCTTAGGGGCGTAGCCGCACCAGAAGCATCAACTTTTGCATCGAGCAATGCACGCTCAGGACGTTCACGGAGATTATTGTTAATCTCTACTCGCTGCTCCTCAGGAATGTTGTAGGACTCCAACCCATAAAGCACTCTTCCATTTTTTAGGATTCCTTTAAGAACAACTTGTTTAGGAGATAGATCAGGAGGTTTAGATGTATTGACCCGAACTGCACTCCAGGGAGCATCTGGAGAGTTTTTAGGCTTTGCTAAAGTTACATAAAGTGTCTGTCCATCCTTTTGTGTCGTATATCCAGGTAAGGCATTAGGGTTTGAAATGTCATAGCCTAAGGCCACATAATACCCCTGCAAAATGTTGTATGGGTCTACGGGAGCGGTGCGAAGGGTAATCATAGTTCCTGTGGCGAGAATATAGCTTTGCCGAGCTGGAGCCAGGAGTAAGACCACCGTTTGCAGGAACACAGCAGCCAAGAAAAATCCTAACGGAATTTTTTTATCAGCAGAGGTAGAAGATATCCAGGTTTTAAACATTGTTTAAGTTCTCCTTATTTAAATGCTCCTGACGATTGAGATATTTTTCAAACCAAATCGCTCCAAAAGTCAAGGCTCCACCAATGGCTACAAATGCGAAGGATTTCAATAGCAATCCCGTATCGTATTCAAAAAATCGGCTAAGAGCAACAATAGCACTTAAGCCCATTCCCCCTAGAAAATCTCTACGACTAGCATGCTGCAATCCTAACCACAGCCAATAGGCTGCTAAAGCTAGCAATCCAAGATTAATCCACACCACAGCCAGCCAAGTTCCAAAACCTAAAAGGATAGGAACTAATACGGCAGAAGCTCCAATGGATATAGCTATGGCTTCTATATTTAGATCAGGATTATCTATAGTTCTAAAGAACCAAAATATCCCAATAAGTAAGGTAATTAAAGGAAGGAGAACTATACCATTTTGCAACCAGACCCCCCAAGGGATGCCTTGCTTTATGGGGTTGACTAATTCATTGGCGAGATCCCAAAAAGAGTAGAAATATCCAATTAGTACCACTCCTAAGAAAGCAAGACTTTTACCTCCATTGCGAAATTCGGGTTTACCATCCTTGAGCGGAAGTACAGAAGATAACCATATCCAAAGCGCGATCAAAAGTGCCAGGAAGGTTACCAATACTAAAGTCCTCTCAGAAGAGAAAAACCAGTTACCCTGTGCCGCAGGCACTAAAGTAGAGATTCCAAAGGTCAATACCAAGAATCTATAGAAAACATCTGATCGGAGAAGATAGGCCAAGGGCCAAAAAACAGCTAAACCAAACCATGGGCCATAGGTAAAGAGAAGGTCGGGCGATGTGGGTATCTCGGCTGCCCAATTGAGGTATCCCACAAAAGCTGTTGCTACGGCGAGGAAAGCATTAGGTACGCTTTGGAGCGCATAAGCCATTGCCATCGCCCCTATGGCCCAAAGGAGAAAAGCCTGATAAAAAGTGCCTTGGAGATGAAAAATCTGACCGAACAGACCAATATTGGCCCCATAGAGGAGGGATCCCAGAAAAATGAGGCCATGCCCTAGGACTGGATAGCTATTGCGGATTTTCCAAAGATAGAAGCCAACACCCTGGACACCCCACATCGCAGCCAAAAGCAGCGCTACTTTCCAAAGGCTAGGAATCCATTGCCAATTTGCCGCAACAAAGCTGATAGCGCCCAACCCTACTAAAGAAACCCCTAAAACACTGATACCTCCGAGAAAACTGCGGTTAGCTTTACTCGTGATGTCTTCTAACTGATAGAGGTCATTCAATGCTTTTGTCTGACTAGCATCAAGAATCCCTCGTTCCTGCCAAAGGGGAAGTTCTTTCTTAAGTGTCTGGCGAAAAGAAAGCATCTCGGAAGGATTTTGCACCACAGATCACCAATTGAGATAATCCCAGTCTATATATACATTTCAGGCCGTGTAGGTATTGTGTGTCAGATTTCATATTGTCATACCCCCCATTGTGAAACGCGGATAATATCGTCCGCATCCCCGTGTAGAGACGCGATATACCGCGTCTCTACGGGAACCATGGATCCATGACGTTATACCAGGGAAAATACCGGGTCGAATCAATTCGATTAAAAAATCATGATTATGGGGCGAATGGATATTATTTTGTTACCATCTGTACACGTAATCGGGAATTCTTTTTTGGTGATGTAGTCGAAGGTGACATGAAACTATCAGCAATTGGAGAAATTGCACAACAATTCTGGCAGGAAATTCCTAGCCATTCTAAATATGCTTATCTAGATGAATATGTGATTATGCCAAACCATGTCCATGGAATTATATGTATTAGTCATCCTGTAGCACAGCAAGATGAGGTAAATCGGCCAGCCTTTACTAATAAATTCGCACCCCTACAATCCAATTCACTTCAAGCGATTATTCATTCTTACAAATCTGCGGTGACTCGCTGGTGTAATAAAAATAAGCAAAGCCACTTTTCTTGGCAACCTCGTTTCTATGAGCATGTTATTCGTGATAAAGGTGCTCTTGAGAAAATCCGCACATACATTGTTGACAATCCTCGAAAATGGGAATATGACCGCAATTATTCAAACAATTTATGGATGTAAATAAACGTCCTATGACCACAGAAAATTCCACCATCAAACTGGATCAATTTCTCAAATTCGTAGGGGCGGCCCAGACTGGGGGTGAAGCCAAACTAATGATTCAAGAAGGGGAAGTGATGGTCAATGAGGTGATCGAAACACGAAGAGGACGCAAATTGGTCAGGGGGGACCAAGTGACGGTGAGAGGAGAAACCTATCCCGTTGAATTGGACTAAAGCTTAAACGGGCTTAAATCCAATGAGCAGCGCCAGCTCAAGCCATTTCCAATAGCAGTCCACATCCTGATAGCCAAGTTCCCTGAGCCAGACCAGTTGCGTTTCTACATCTAATAACTTATTGGAAGGGTCTTCTGATTCTGGAGTGTAGCCGATGGCTGTCAAAAAACGTGCATGCATCACGGGATTGGGAGAGGCTACATGTTCTAAGTTGCAGAACACTCCCCCTGGCTCTAGCACATCCAATATTTCTGCATAAAGACAACGCTTGCGTTCATCGCTGCAGTGATGAATGGCAAAACTGGAAACCACGGCATCAAAACGTCCTAACTGTGGCAAAGATTGATCCAGGTTATGCTCTACCACTTCAATCGTAGGGTCTTCCGCAAACCGCGCACGGACTGCTTGAAGCATCGTTGGGGAAAAATCTAGGGCCACACTCAGCGCTTGGGGACGCTCAATTTTTAATAAAGCCAAAAGTCGGCCATCGCCTGTTCCGAGATCAAGGATCCGCCTGGCATTTTTAGGGACATATGCTAAGAGGACGGCTTCGCCCTCGGTCCGGTGGGGAATTTGGTCAGCCCTAGCCAAATATCCCAGAGCATGTTCAGCTGTCGTCCACTGATTCACGTCATTCATGTCATACCCTGATGAGACAGGCACTGCTCTGATGTTAAGGGGTACAGGCACTTAAATATAGGGATTGGGTCCCGGTTTCTGTAATGGGGAACTATTAACTACGTAGCCTGAGCGTATGGTCCTTTTTAAGAGAATAGTTGTCTTTGTCTCATTTCCGGGGCAGAATGCACGGTTAAATATTAAATAACGTTGAGAGCACCCTTTGAACCCTGGAATCCTAGAGCAACAGACATCACCCCAAAGCCGGACTCCTCGGCATTTGATGGGGGCTCCCCAAACGTTTTGGTCTCCCACGCTCTTACTATTTCTAGGATGCCTCACCCTGGGGGGCTTAGGTGCTTGGGGATATGCCTACTGGGGTTGGTGGAAAGCAGTACCCTTTATCTTTAATTTGCTGATTTTCTACTTCTTGGGCACGGTCCTGCATGATGCAGCCCATGGCGTAGCGCACCGTTCCCGCTGGATGAATGAATGGATTGGCATTAGCGCAGCCTTGCTGCAAGGATTTGCCTTACCTATTTTTCGGCGTACCCATAACCAACATCACGCCAACACCAACGATCCAGAAAAAGACCCGGACTATTACGTTTCTACCGGAGGCGGACTTTGGACGCTGTCTTTCCGGTTTGCCCACCATGAGCTGTTTTTCTTTAAGCACAAGCTCTATCAGCAAAATGACCTCTTGGTTTGGGGCTTCACCCGTGTCCTCCAAATCGCCATGCTGATCACGGTGTGGAAAATGGGCATCATGGTCGAACTCTGTAACCTCTGGTTTACGCCAGCCCTGATTTGCGGTCACCTGTTGGTTCTTTTCTTCGACTATATTCCCCACCGCCCTTTTATAAATACAGCCCGCTGGCGTGATACGCGGGTGTATCCAGGGAATTTGACCAATATTCTGCTTTTGGGCCAGAACTACCATCTGGTTCATCACCTTTGGCCTACGGTGCCCTGGTATCGCTATCAAGAAGCCTATTTCTATACCGAAGACCAACTGAGAGCCAACGGTTCTCCTTTCGGTATCTTTCGGCCCTCTAAGATGCGGAATTCCTGAAATCTGTTTACACTGCATCTAGAAACTTCAGCAGGCAGCCGATGGAGCAAGTAAGCCAATGGTCCTCTCATATTCCAGGTCCTTTTCTCTGGCAACTGGGGGGTAGTGCGGTCGCTGGTGTGGCGGTGACCTATGCCCTAAAGAAAACAACCAAATTAGCGCTTTTTCTATTGGGAGCGGGGATTATGATGCTCTATGGCCTTTCCCAATGGGGCATTGTGACCGTACATTGGGATGCGCTAACCCAAAATTTAGACTCAGGAAAGCAAGTCTTAGAAAAATGGGCTGGGGGAATGTTTACTGGGCTTGGGGCCAATATGGCGGGCTTTGGAGGCGGCGTATTGCTCGGGCTCAAGTTGCGTTAGCCACCGATTTGAGACATCGTCCGAGAATAGATCCGAGTGTCACGGGTGGTTTGCTCTTTGTAGTTAATTTCTGGTTTTGCTGCCAAAAGATTACGCAACAAGTCCTGGAGCACTTCTGCAGAGGCTCCATTTCTAAGGGGTGTCTTTAGATCTATCTGCTCGATTTCATTCAAAAGGCACGGGCGTAACCAACCATCGGAGGATAGCCGCACGCGATTGCAGCGGTCGCAGAAGCACTCAGACATCTGTGAGATAAAGCCTACCGTTCCTTGGGCTCCTGGAATTTGGAAGACGTCAGCAGGACCATTCCCGAGACAGGTTCCTTCGGCCAAGCCAAAACGTTCTCGAATCCGTTGACGCAACGTTTCTGAATTGACCCAACCCGTTTCCTGGAAATAGGCTTCATTGCCCACAGGCATGAATTCAATAAAGCGCACATGCCAGGGACGGTCTATCGTCAAAGCGGCAAGGTCTGGCACTTCTTGCTCGTTAATACCGGGCAGAACGACCACGTTCAGCTTTAAGGGAGAAAATCCTGCTTCATAGGCAGCTTGGATACCCCGCCAAACCTTTTGCCAATAGGGACGTCCCGTAATTTGCTGAAAAGTAGCGGGGTCTAGCGAATCCAGGCTGATATTAATGCGATGGAGCCCGGCATTTTTGAGGTCTTGGGCCAGTTCTTCTAAGAAGTAGCCATTGGTGGTCATGGCAATATCCGCGACTCCCTTCAGCTTCGCTAAGGCTTCCACAAAACCAACTACACCCCGACGCACTAAGGGTTCTCCTCCTGTCAACCGAAAACGATCGATCCCGAGAGGCAGAAAGACATTCTGGACTAAGCGCAAGAGTTCTTCGTAGGTCAACAATTCAGGTTTGGGCAAATAGTGCAGGGGAATATCTTCCGGCATGCAGTAGGTACATCGGAAGTTGCAGCGGTCTACAAGACTAATCCGCAGATAGTTAACTGTGTTCATAGCCTAGAGCAAAAGGGCCTCTTTCATTGTCGCTCATGTCTCTAAACAAATGGGCCAAACGAGAGATTTAAAAAAAGCGTCTAATCCGGCTCAATCGGAGCCATGGTGAGCCCTTCGGCTTTTAATTGCTCGTAGTAATGCTCTGCCTGCTCTTTCGGCCCACGCCATACCGCAGCTTGGCCCGTGTGGTGGACTTGTTCCGTTAACGCCCAGGCTGTATCAGGTGTCATATTCGGAATATGGCGAATCAGGCAATTCGCTACGTGTTCAAAGGTGTTGTGGTCATCATCAAGAACCCGCACCACCCAAGGGGGCATGACATAGGATTTGGTACGCTCGATGACTTTAACGTCAGGGGTAGAGATATTTTGGATAGTCATAGGTTCAGCGAGTGCGATCCCCATATTATTTTGCCCTCTCTGTTCCAATACGTCTCATCTTACACAGACGGTTCGCCATAGGTAACGGACAGTTAACATTAGGTGGTAGGATTACCTACTGTTCAGGGATTCTATAAAAATCTTCTGAGTTTACCAAAAGCAGAGCACGTCTGCGGATTGGTACTCCCAGCCTGTGTCGCAACTGTCCCCCAAAACTGCTCAAGGAACTCTATTCCATGATCCAAGAAAAGATTAAACCAGCCACGACCCACTTGACTCAGGATGAAGCCCTGGCAATCTATCGGGACATGGTCTTAGGGCGTGTTTTTGAAGACCGCTGTGCCCAAATGTATTACCAGGGAAAGATGTTTGGTTTTGTCCATCTCTATAGTGGTCAGGAAGCAGTTTCTAGCGGCATCATCAGCCAGCTAGGTCCTCTGGATTATGTATCGAGCACCTATCGAGACCACGTGCATGCACTCTCAAAAGGCGTTCCTGCCCGTGCTGTTATGGCGGAGCTTTTTGGGAAGGCTACGGGTTGCTCCCGAGGTCGGGGCGGTTCCATGCACCTATTTTCTGCGGAGCATCGCCTCTTGGGGGGCTATGCCTTCGTTGCCGAGGGAATTCCGGTAGCTACGGGGTCAGCCTTTAAGTCTAAATACCTGAAAGAAGTGTTGCATGACCCCCATCCTATGGAAGTGACGGCCTGCTTCTTTGGGGATGGCGCTACCAATAATGGAGCCTTTTTTGAATCGATGAATATGGCAGCACTTTGGAATCTCCCTATCCTCTTTGTTTGTGAGAATAACCTCTGGTCGATTGGGATGGCTCATAACCGGGCTTCTTCCGTCCATGACATTTATAAGAAAGCCCTAGCCTTCGATATTCCTGGGGTACAGGTAGATGGTATGGATGTTGTAGCCGTTCATAAAGTCGCCAAAGAAGCGATTGAGCGGGCAAGAGCAGGAGAAGGACCAACCCTCATTGAAGCTTTAACCTATCGCTTCCGTGGTCATTCTCTGGCAGACCCCGATGAACTGAGAGACAAAGAAGAAAAAGAATACTGGCGCAAGCAGGACCCGATCCCTAAGTTCCAACATTTTCTCTATGAACAAGGCATGGCGACAGAACTAGAAATAAAGTCTATTGACCGTGAAATCGAAGTTGCCATTGATGATGCGGTCCAGTTTGCCTTAGATTCTCCTGAACCCCCCGTGGACGAAATTTACCGCTTTATACACGCCGAGGACGAGTAAGTATGGCCAGTAGATTGTTTTTTGAAGCCCTCCGCGATGCCATTGTCGAAGAGATGGACCGCGACCCCCATGTATTTGTCCTCGGAGAAGATGTAGGCCATTATGGGGGATCCTACAAGGTTACCAAGGACCTTTATAAAAAATATGGCGAACTGCGGATGCTGGATACGCCCATCGCAGAAGCCAGTTTTTCAGGATTAGCGGTAGGTGCTGCCATGTGCGGGCTCAGGCCGATCCTAGAAGGGATGAACATGGGCTTTCTCCTCTTAGCCTTTTCTCAGATTGCCAATAATGGTGGCATGTTACGGTATACCTCCGGCGGTCAGTTCACTGTTCCAATGGTGGTGCGTGGACCAGGAGGCGTAGGCCGCCAGCTTGGGGCAGAGCATTCCCAACGCTTAGAAGCTTATTTCTATGCGGTGCCTGGGTTGAAAATCGTCGCTCCCTCCACGCCGAAAGAGGCTAAGGGCTTACTCAAAGCTGCGATTCGAGATAACAATACCGTTCTATTCTTCGAACACGTTTTACTCTATAACCTCAGAGAAGATATTCCCGAGGATGATGATTTCATCATTCCCTTGGGTAAGGCGAAGGTTCTCCGGGAAGGGGAAGACATCACGATTGTCAGTTACTCGCGGATGGTGCACCATTGTCAGCAAGCGGTAGATAGCTTGGTAGCTGAAGGCTATGAGCCAGAAGTGATTGACCTGCGGACCCTTAAGCCTCTGGATTTGGAAACGATTGGCAAGTCTCTGAAGAAAACTCATCGTCTCCTGATTGTGGAAGAAGATTACAAAACGGGTGGTCTTGGCGGAGAAATCATCGCCCTCATCGACGAGCATTACTTCGATGAGTTAGATGCTCCTGCCGTTCGTCTAGCTTCCAAAGACATTCCGACCCCTTACAACGGACGTATGGAAGCAGTGACGATTCCCCAACCAGAGGACATCATTCGTGAAGCCAAAAAGTTGATGGAAGCTTGAATAGTACTATTTCCTGAGTGCCAGAACCCATCTTGGTGGAGGATGGGCTAGGCTGAACGTCAGTCTGGAAGTTTTAGCTATGGAAACAACGGCCCGTCGCAAAGTGTGGACGGAAGAAGAAATAAGCTCTTTGCCTAAGGATGGACATCGCTATGAGTTGATCGATGGGGAGTTAGTGATGCGTGCAGCAGGGGTGGAACACGGGTATGTTGCCATTCTTATCGCTGCTGCTTTAGGTAACTACGTACGCTCTCACAAATTAGGCATTGTTTGTGATTCGAGTACAGGTTTTTGGATGAAAAAAGGCAACTTCCGTTCGCCAGATATATCTTTTATCGCCAAAGGAAGATTGCAAGGCCTCAGACGTCCTTCTAAAAAGTTCTTTCAAGGCTCCCCAGATTTGGCGATTGAAATCCTCTCTCCTAGCGATACGGTTGAAGGAATCCATGAAAGAATTGTCGAATATTTCGAGAACGATACTCAGCTAGTTTGGGTAGTGAATTTAGAAGAAGAGACTGTTCTGATCTATTGTTCGCCACAACCGGACAAGCTTTTAAAAGCTGGGGATAGTTTGGATGGAGAAGCAGTAGTTCCTGGTTTTGTGTGGCCGTTGGCTGAACTATTCGCAGAGCTAGAGTTTTGAATAGTTATTAAGTGTTCTTGCCTCTTTTTCGGAATGACCAAAGGAACCGATAATAGGC
>JBAUTB010000053.1:0-2209 GCA_049582005.1 Gloeobacterales cyanobacterium
AGGTAGGGCTGAGAAATCCATAAAATCCCCAAGGAGAGAACAGCCAAAATCAACCACCAGGGGGGGCTTTCCCAAAGAGATTGCTTATCCGTGAATGAGCGCCACTTTACCTCTAGAGTTTTGAGTAAACGCATCGACGGTGATGACTAACAGTGCAGATTTCATCATCGCAGTTTTTGTAAGCCATAAACGGTTTATTTCCTCAGTGATAAAAAATAGCCCTATCACCAGAATGTGTTGCTGTGTAGCAAGCATCCTGGTGAACCCGTTTGGCTCTGGGGACGACTTCAAAGCTTTTTCGTATGGAAGTGGAAGACCTTTGATGGATAAGTCCCCAGATCTCCAGCATTAACCATCAAAAGTGACGGATAGCACCCCGAAAGCACGGACTTAACGTGCAAAATTCTGTTTAATTCCCTGTAAAGAGGGTATTATTCCGTATATCTGACAGATAAGCCGGGAAAATTGAGCACTTATCCAGCAGATCTGACGTTGAATACATAGTTAGCAATCCACGCGCTGACGCACCTTCAGGGTGGAAGAAACTCAAGGGCAGCCAAAGTTACAGAGGATTCGGGAAGGCGATGGCAAGCTAAAAGAGTTCAGACAGTTAAGACCGAAGCGACCTTGGAGTGAAGAAACCCGGTAGTTAGCATGGTTCCGACGATGGATGGCTTAGGCATTGGTGGCGAGTATTCGACCCCGTTTAGGAGACTAGCAAATCTTAGAGCATCGTCGGGTCTGAGCATTTCATCGTTCTCTTACAGCGGAGTGTGTCATGAATCAGTCCAACCAAACATTGAGGGCTAAAGGGCAATCCAAGGAGCGCAACGTGGATGCTCCCAAATTGGAGAGTTTGAAGCAAATCAATTTCGATGCGGCTGGCTTAGATGTGGGAGCCAGTGAAATCTACGTCTGTGTTCCCGAAGGACGCTCCCCATCTTCAGTGCGAGTATTTTCCAGCTTTACGGCTGACCTCCATGCTCTAGCGGATTGGCTAAGCCAGTGTCAAGTCAAGACAGTGGCAATGGAATCGACTGGCGTGTACTGGATTCCCATCTTTCAAATTCTGGAAGCACGAGGATTTGAAGTGTACTTGGTCAATGCCCAGTACATCAAAAATGTGACGGGCAAAAAGACCGATATTTTGGACTGTCAATGGATCCAGCAATTACTAACCTATGGCTTGCTGCACAAATCGTTTCGACCCGATGACACAACTTGTGTCTTGCGGTCTTTGGTTCGCCATCGAGACATGCTATTGCGCTATCGTGCTAGCCATACCCAGCATATTCAGAAAGCGCTGCATCAGATGAACCTCAAACTGACCAATGTCCTGAGCGATGTGACCGGACAAACGGGAATGCGGATCATCCGCGATATTCTGGCAGGAGAGCGTGACCCTCAGCAGTTGGCACAACATCGAGATCATCGCTGTGGCAAGAGTGCTGCGGAAATTGCTAAATCGCTTGAAGGAGATTATCGGCGGGAACATGTCTTTGCGCTGCAACAGGCAGTCGAACTCTACGACATCTACAGCGAGAAATTGCAAGCCTGTGACGCTGAGATTGAGCAGCAGATGGCTCAATTTGAACCTCGCATAGATTTGGATCAGCATCCTTTACCCCCTGCCACTCGTCCCCGAGCCATTCGCTCTAAAAACGATCCTATCACTGACTTGCGACCCGCCCTTTACCAGATGGCTGGAGTTGATTTAACCCAAATCGATGGACTGAACATTCTCAGCATTCAAGCCATTCTTTCTGAAATTGGCACAGACATGAGCAAGTGGAAAACAGTGAAGCATTTCACGTCGTGGTTGGGGTTGAGTCCGCACAATGAGAAAACGGGGGGTAAAGTCATTCGCCGCAAAACCAAGAAAACAGATAATCGAGCCAATCTAGCCTTCCGACTAGCAGCGGCAACCCTAGGGCGAAGCCAAAGTGCACTGGGGGTCTTTTATCGACGCATGAAAGCCAAACTCGGTGCGCCCAAGGCAGTGGTTGCTACAGCCCACAAACTGGCGCGCATTGTTTATCACTTGCTCAAATATCAGGTGCCCTTCTCGGCACTTCCTCCAGAACAAGAGGATGCTCGCTATCGGGAACGAGCACTGCGCAATCTGCAACGCAAAGCACTCAAGCTCGGTGCTAGGCTTGTGATTGATCCATCTTCTGATAGTCAGGCTGATGGGCTTGTTTCTTAGGAG
>JBAUTB010000054.1:0-22286 GCA_049582005.1 Gloeobacterales cyanobacterium
GTATTATCACAAACAGCCCGCGTATCTTCTTGAATCCAGATAATTTGTCCATCTTTTTGATATACACGATACTCAAAATCTTTGACCTGACCGTTCTCTTCTAACTGGCGTTTAAACTGCGCTTGATCCGATGGATCAACATAAACCTGGGTAGCAATGTTTGTGATGGTGTCCATCATTTCTTGCGGTGAATCATAGCCATAAATCCTTGCCATTGCTGGATTCACGCTGATAAACCGCCCATCCAAACTGGATTGAAAAATGCCCTCAAGAGCATTTTCAAAAATACTGCGGTAATTTTCTTCGGCAATTCGTAAGGCTTCTTCAGCTTGTTTACGTTGCGTGATGTCAGTAAAAGTGGCTATAGCATAAACAATTTGGCCCTTTTCATCAAAAACAGGGGTAGCGGAGACTTCTAACGGAACAATCTTGTCAGCTTGGTGAATCTCAAGATCGTTGATGGTTGTCCTTTCGCTGTTCAAAGCTCGCACAATGGGCTGCTTTTCAGCGGGGTACAATTGCTCGGTTCCCGCCAGATAAGCTTGATAGGTTTCAGTTAATTGAGCAGCCGTAGCTTCTGTTACGATACCCTTGCCTAGTATCTGTTGGGCAGTCTGATTTGCATAGTAGGGTTGACCCTTGGCATTAGTGACAAAAACACCTACGGGCATCGCTTCTAAAAATTGATTCAGCCTTCTTTCATTCTCACGCAAAGAGACATAGAGTTGGGCATTTTGAAGAGAAATAGCTGCCTGAGACGATAGAAGTTTTAAAACTTCTAAGCGTTCAGGGGTAAAAACCCCTGTGCTTAGATTGTTTTCTAAATAAAGCAGACCGATCAGTTTACCTTGATGCACAATAGCCGTACACAAAATAGATTTCGATTGATTGCGAACAATATAGGAGTCTGCAATAAATCTTCCCTCATGAGCGGCATCCGCCAAAACTACATCTTCCTTGGTCCTCGCCACATAATTGACAAGCGATGTGGGTAAACGCTCACTATTCTCACTCACGGAGGCTTGAGTCACGATAACCTCATCTTGCTCCCCTGTTCCTTCTGCTTCGATAAAGAGTCGTTGGTCCTTTTCCAAAAGCAGGAAACCAGTTTGAGCACCAGCATTCTCAATCATTATTCTCATTAACTTCTCTAATAAATTACGCTGAATGATTTCGCTTGAAATTGTTTGAGAAGCTTTAAGAACACTGTTCAAATCCAAGACATCAGAGCTAGTCTTTCCAGTACCTGTAGTTGTTGTTGAAATACAAATGTTATTTTCCACATCATTACTATGGGCTTTAGCTAAAAATTGTGGATATTGCTTTTCCAGCTCCCTAACTTTAGCAACAGCGCCCCATCGTTGATAAGTATAGTGGGCATCTTGTAGATAATAGCGAGCAACATGCTTTTGATTTTTCGAAAGATAGAATCGTCCTGCGAGTTCATAAGCAAGAGCTTCTTCGTTAAGATATTTATTCTCTTGGGCTAGGGCAATAGCCAGATCATAAAATTCTCTAGCTTCTCGCTCGTTGCCTAAAATCCGAGCCCGCTCAGCCTCTACCAGATAAAACTTATGCTGAAAGTTCTTGGGAGCACTATTTGACCAGATTCCTAACTTTTCCTGGTTAGCTTTTACTTTCTCCAAATACTGCTGTTGCTCATGGTTTGAGACTTCTGCATAGAGAGCCAGCCTTGTCAAAGAATCATAAACATAGAAGATAGGAGCTCCCATTGTGCCACTCATACCCACTAAGTTGGCTTCCACTATGGCTGTATATTCAAGGGCCTTATGGTACTCGCAAAATAGATAGCAAAGAAAACACTTGTCAAGATATAACTCACCGAATGAATATATATCATTCATCTCAATAATGATGGGCAACATTTTTTCTTCATCATATCGCGATCCCATTAGGCGTAGTGGGTCTTCTGATTGACCCAGTAAGTTTAAACTAAACTGCCAATATCTATCTTGATAGGTCTTTACATGTCTTTGGTTAAGCTTAGCCATAGCATGGCTATATTTCTCTATCTTTCGTTCTAATATATCTAACTCTTCTCCCATCCAGAATGCATAGTAGCAATGGGCGTATGTACTTATACATCCATATTGAAAGTCCCCGTTCTCCTGGCCAATCCGAAAGGCTTCTAATAACGGGGCTAAAGTCTCTTTAATATGTTTCTTCCAGTGAACCGTAAAAGAGTAAACATGGAACATAACCTCTGCTTTAGCTTCTCTAGCATTCAGATGTTCCACTAACTTCAACGCAAGTTGGCCAAATTGATAACCTTTTTCTAAGTCTAGTCCCGTAGCACAAAGAATCCTACCGTACGAAGCATAGGCATGGACTGACACCACCGTATTACCGTATCCAACGGATAAGTCGAACATACTAAAAATGACTAAGGAGCACAATTGTGGGAGTGCATCAAAAGTGGGATGAATTAGCTCAGAAAGAATACTAATGGTTGCCAGTTTTTCTGGATCCGTCATCCGCGGTAAGCTAAGTAACTCTAAAGGATCTTGTCCCGACCAAGATAATCTAGTTTTTGCTAAAGCTTGTTCAACATCTGCTTGCCCTGGATTTCTAGGAAAATTAATTCCTAGCTGTTCAAGAATTTCGCATCCAACTTCAATGGCTTTTAGTAATTGACTTTTGCTAGAGTAAGCCCGGATTTGGACTTCATAAATTTTCACCAGCTCTAGGGTAGTTTTTGCTTGCTCAACTATAGTTGCTGCTAGTTCTTCTGTCTCATCGACGTTACCATTGAGATAGGCAGTCTCTGCAGCTTCAAGATAAAGTTCTAAAGTCAGCTTGTACTGGTCTTGCCAGCTATTCTCTGGCAAAAGGCTCAAGCCAAACTGAAAATAATGATAGGCCGACTGGAATGCCGCTGATGCTTTAGCTTTCTTACCCGCCTGTAGATTTAATCGGACTAGCTCCTCCCACTTTTCAGATTGAGAGTATAGTTCCTTCGCATTGTTCAACTGGTTGACAATATCGAAGATTTTCTGCTCTCGGTCTTCAGGTAGCGTGTGCCATAGTAAGAACTCACCAACTCGTCCATGAATCGCTATTTTTTCAGTATTTGAAATTAACGAATAAGCCGCTTGCTGAATGCGGTCGTGCGCAAACTTATACTCGACTGATAAGGTTTCAGCTAAATCTTGTATGTCTAGTTCAGCCAGCTTGTATGTTTTGCTTAGAGGCAAGACCAAGCCCTCTGAAATCGCTGGCCAGAGAACTAAAGCCACTTCATGCAGTGGTTTCTCCCCTACCGTTGCTAAGGTCTGCAAGTCAAACTGGTTTCCTATACAGGCGGCCTGCTTTAGTATCTCCTGCGTATTCGTCTCCAACTTCTGTATCTTTACAGCCATAAATTCGACTACATTATCCGTAATATTTTGTGCTTGAATTTGCTCTAAATTCCACTGCCAATATCCTCGAATATAGTCAAAAGATAGTAGTTGTTCTTTGTAAAGTGACTTTAAAAACTGGTTGATAAAGAAGGGATTACCTTGAGTTTTTGCTAGTATCAACTTCGCCAAGGACTTAACCTCTTCTACACTTCGGCGTAAAGTTTCTGCCACTAATTGCTCAACACAACTACAATTTAGGGGGTTAAGATGTATTTGGTGAAGCCTGACACTAGCTTTCCGAATTTCCTCTAACATGAGTGTCAGTGGATGCGTTGGACTGACTTCATTATCTCGATACGCTCCTATAACGTATAAGTATTGACACTCATCTGAACTCATGAGCATTTGAATTAACTTCAAAGATGCCTCATCTGCCCACTGGAGATCATCTAAGAAGAGGACCAATGCATGGTTAGCCTGAGCAAATACATTGACAAAGCTCTGAAATACTCGATTGAAGAGGTTCTGTGCTTCAGTCGGAGCTAATTCCGGTACGGCCTTCTGGGGTCCGATGATTAGCTCTATTTCTGGAATAGCTTCAATAATGACCTGACCATTTTCACCTAATGCAGCAAGTAGTCTTTCTCTCCAATAGGTAATTCGTTCTTCATTTTCAGTCAATAGCTGCTTTACTAAAGAGCGAAATGCTTGGGCTAAAGAATCGTAAGGAATGTCTCTCTGATATTGATCGAATTTACCTGAAATGAAGTACCCTCCTTTTTGTGCAATTGGTTTGTACACTTCTCGCACTAAGGATGATTTGCCTATTCCAGAGTAGCCGGTTACTAAAATTATTTCGTTTGAACCTTGACTGACTCGTTCAAAGCCTGCTAACAGCTGCTCTATCTCTGTCTCACGACCATACAACTTCTGCGAAAGTTGGAAATGATCTGTGGTGTCAATTTGACCCAGTGGGAATAACTGAATTGATTCTTCCTTTGTCTGCCAATATTCCTGACATCTCTCTAAATCTTTCTTGATGCCATAGGCAGACTGATAGCGGTCTTCTGCATTTTTAGCCATTAGCTTCATCACAAGCTCAGATAAAGGCTGAGGAATCTTCGAGTTTATTTTGTGCGGTGCTATGGGCTGTCTAGCCATGTGCGCATGGACCAACTCCATAGCATCGGTTCCCAAAAATGGCAGTCTTCCGGTTAAGATTTCATAGAACGTTACTCCTAAAGAATAAAAATCAGTTCGGTAATCTATACCTCGGTTCATGCGCCCAGTCTGTTCCGGTGAAATGTAAGAGAGCGTGCCTTCGAGAGAATTCGGATTATTTGAAGTCGGATTTTCTATGAGAAGATTTGTGGAAATGCCGAAATCAATGAGTTTGATCTTCCCTGTTGACGGATTCCAGACAATATTTGAAGGATTAATATCTTTGTGCGTAACCTTTTGCTGATGCATCTGTGCCAAAATCTCAACAATCTCGATCCCTAAAGGCCAGAACTCATCCAGCTCTAGCTTATGGCGCTTCATGATTTTTTCTAAAGATTCGGCACCAAAATCTTCAAGTATCATCACCCAGCAGTTTTGATAATTCTCCAGGCCGTATGTATTGATAACACCTGCGAGATCCAACATTTGAGTTGTTTTATATTCGTGCTTGAACCAGGCAATTTTCTCTGGCGGTGGATAGGCTTGTTTAAGCATTTTCAAAATGACTGATTGGCTGTCACCTTGGCGACAGCCACGGTAGATCTTCGAGTTATTACTCTCATAGACTTGTTCACTAATTTGATAATCTAAGACTGTTAGCATAGTAGACGTTACCTCAAATACCTTTCCGTCCTAAAGAGCTTCTAAACCATAGAAACGAGTTGGGTTGTCCCAGAGAATTTTTTGGACAGTGGCTCTCGAAAGTTTTTGTTCGAGAGCCACTGCAGCGGCCACAATATTCGGTTTGTGATCCGCATGAGGGTAGTCAGATCCGAAGATTAAATTATCCTCACCGATATAGTCAATGATTGCAGATAGGTACTGTTCATCAGGTTCAACAGAAATAAAACATTGACGGCGAAAATATTCGGAAGGTTTGAGTTTTATATTACGTTCTACTTCCCATTGCAAATCCTCATATTCTCGATCGAGCCGCCACAGCCAATAGGGAAGCCAGCCACAGCCTGATTCGAGGAAGCCAACTCTCAAGTTAGGATGGCGTTCTAGAACTCCTCCTTCGATTAAGGCCAGTAGCGCCAGCATTTGTTCTAGTGGGTGGGCGCAGGCATGTAATGCAAACCGTGTATCGAAGCGATCTGAACCCGTGCAGGGCAAACGACTGTGAGCAGCCTCGTGGAGACCAACAGCAATGCCAAATTTTTCGCATTCTGTCCAAAACGCCTCATAGACAGGGTCGCTCAGGAGCTTTCCTTTTATGGGAGTGGGACGTAAAGTGACGGCCCTCCATCCAAACTCGATGATTTGATGTAGTTGTAGTTCCATCTCTTCTGGAGTGTGTGCATTAATAGCTCCCACTCCTCTAAGAACTTGTGCGTCATAATTACAGAAATCCTGCAGCCAATGGTTGTAAGCGTTAGTGAATGCACCCGCTAGGGGTGGAGCCATAGAGTTAATTCCCCAAAACCACATTCCGTATGTGGGATAAAGAAAAGCAATGTCCACCCCATTTTTCTTCATAATCCTGGCGTAGGACTCTGGGTCAAAGTTATTGAGGAGAAAGCTTTGATAATGCTGCTGAATCAACTGTTCATGGTCTTCGCGGATTCTGTTGGCAACTTCCGGGTTAATTTTGTAGTAAACCTGTTCTCCATCAATGGTCATTTCCGGAGTAGGAGCAAAGTGCTTAAACCTCGGTTCAAGATACTCCGTCCACATCTCAATGGGTTCAAGGACGTGAGAATCTGCATCGATTATTTGATATCCGTTTAGCATAGCGATTGCCAAAAGATTATTGCCATTGCGTTACATCCACATCGGGAAGGGATTAAGCTGACTTTCCTCTATTTGTGTTGGCAACCGACCTAACTTTAAGGGAACTTCATAAAGTCGCCCTGGACCTAGCCGCCGCCAGAAGTGGCGTAGTCCTGGAACAACTACCTTAACCACTTTCAATCCAACGTCAGGGCGTGTCTGATCGAGAACCAGTATCTCCAGGTTGCGTTCGGCAACGATTCGCTCACAGAGTTTGACATCTGCGAGCAGGTCTTCGTTTTTGATTTCGGGATAATCCTGCCGCACTTTAGTCGGCAGGTCCTTGTCGGGACAGAGATAAGGCTGGTTTGCCACGGTCGCGGTTTTCCACCAGTTGATCGCAAATGCATCATCGGAGAGATAGCGAGTGGTGCCGTTAGCATTAGCCGAGAGAACCGCAGGCAAAATCTGATTGACCTCTGTCAGCGCTCTTCCAAGGGCAATTGAAGGATCAAAATGAGTACCATAGCCAAGAACAATATCTTCTACTGCACAGTCTGTTCGTCTGGAGATGGCAGCAAAAGTAGGAATATTCAAATCACTGGTAATATCGAGAACCCAAAGGTCACGCTGGCAGGCTTGATAATAATTTTTTAAAGCCTGAAAGTAAGGATCCTCAAAACTATCTAAATTGACTGCTGGATGTTTGGTGCAGTTGTACCACCATAAAGCTACAGAGTCTCGTTCCACCAGCTCCATAAACCCTTGAAGAATAGCTTCCTCAAGGCTATTTCCTGCTGCACATCCATTAGAATCTGCCCAACAAAAGAGCTGAGATGTTTGCTGAGGGTAGCCATAGTAACAGTACGCAGTAGGCAAGTATTTGAATTCTTGATACGTCAGAGACCAAATCGGAGTCCATTCAACCTCTTGTTCTTCGTCGAAGGGTTCGGGAATCCGTTGGAAAAAATTTGGGCAACGTTCATTCCATTGCTGGCGATGCTCATATTGGGTTGTACTGAAATTCATACAAGCGTTGGGGTGAATGGCTCTATCGTTTAATTGTTGATAGCTAGTTATGTGTCTAATTTCATCTCCCTGAAAGACCCCAGAATACCGTTCAATAGCTTCGCAGAAAGCGCTAGCTCTGGCTTGAGCATCTGTTTTGCCTTTCCCCGCACTTCTACCCATGATATTCCGGCGTAATAGCACTAAATCATCGGATATAGCAGCAAAATTATGCCGAGCCGCATAGGTGTGCATAAGAGGGCTAGATCTGGAGGAGACTTTCTCCATGGAACGCACAACTCCGGTGATAGGGCCGATGTGATGCTGATAGGCCCTCAGGGTCTCTTCTGGGGTAACGCAACGGTGGCCACCATCAGC
Source organism: Gloeobacterales cyanobacterium (assembly GCA_049582005.1). GTDB lineage: Bacteria > Cyanobacteriota > Cyanobacteriia > Gloeobacterales > PMM-0068 > Sivonenia. The sequence goes on from JBAUTB010000054.1 coordinate 7,683, forward strand.
AGTAAAAGTTTTCTTACGTCTGCCCAAAATAATAGGGGAAGACTTGTCGTTAAGCTCATTTGGAACGACACCACAGGTAGGACATTGCGGTCGTTTGGTTAAAACGTGACTGTCTATCCTGAAGGCCAAAGCATCATAGGTAACTAAATTGCCTTCCAATCGTTTGTTCTGACCACACACAATCCACTTGAATATCTCAGTGGCGGTCATATTGAGCGCTGTTTGAGCAGCTGAATTTAGAGAAGGAAGGGGTATTGGTAATAAAGTTAAAGAGCCTTTTCGCCGTTCGATAAAACTTTCTACGGGCCTGTTGCCTCGGAGTCGATGGACAAGACATTCCCAGCAGGCAGTTTTACCAGGTTGGAAGATAGGACCAATCCATGCGATCAGTCCTGAAGGTTTGATTAAGATCCAGGGGCGATTAGACTGAAGAGCGCTTCGATTTTGCACTTCTAAATCTGCTTGAAGATAATCATCGGCCAAAACGATTTCAATAGTACCTTCAGGACAAGTCTGCACTTCGCTAACCTCAACTACCTGGATATGCAGCGATTGCAGTATTGAAGTTAGTTCTGATGCGGAAACGGAACTAAAGGACTTAACAGCTGCTAAAGTTGACTCTAGCCGCTGATAAGCAACGCCACTATCAATGTTCAAGGCATCGCAAAAAGCAACTAGAGCCGCTGGTAGCTGATCTTCACTTTCGGCAATATAGCCTTGCTGTGCCATCTGATTTAATGCATAAAATGCATTAGCTCCTGCTTGAATCGCATCTTCTAAAGATGCTCCTTCTGACAGGAGATGGGGAAGAGCTTCTGCAACAATTTCCTCTCCCGTATGATTACCATCTACGAAAGGAAGCAACAGCTTAAACCATGCGTTGTCAACTTCTATGGAAGCCTTTTCTGAGAGCAGGAACGTACCTTGGTTTCCTAAAGATTCGACATGAAAATTCTGCTTCAATCTCGGTTTATTTAGCATAGTGCTAGTGGTGAGTATTTTTCAGGATTAGACAGAACTACGACCTAAAACCTTGCCCAAGCAAGGTAATGATAAACAAACCACCAATTAGCTATCTATAGACATTATGCCCAAGCTGACGTTTGGTAATTTGCTTATCAATCTAGAAGGTAGCGAGGGGAAGATAGACATTTTTTGGAATTGGGAAATCTTGATTAGGATTATTTTTGAAATCTTCTAGCCACTGATCACATATATTGATCCAGTCTTTAATCTCCTCTTCTTTTATGCCTTTTTCTGGCCATGCAGCATAGGGCAGCTTCCATAAGAATGTAAGTCCGCGCTTGAGGTCTTCTTCAATCTCAATAGAGCCATTATAGGTGGATGTATCCAACTGGAAGATCACTCCTTCTTCAGGCAAGGGAATTCCGCATTGATTGAGGGCAAGCTTGACATCCCGCCTGCTTTCAATAGCATCCTTAAACTTTTTACCTCGTGGTTCATCGAGCCAGACCTCACAAATAAGTTTGGAAATATTTACGAGACTCGCTTTGAAATCATCATCGAGTGTTTCATGAAACTTAGGCGACTTAGGTAACTTAGGCATTTCACAAACTCCCCTAGATTAAATGTATCTGTCTTGATAAGCCAGCATTCAGTTGAAACTTGAATTTGGTCTCTATGAAATTAGTCTGGGAGAAGAAACTAAGAGGGCGGGGCAAATTAAACACAACACAGATGCGCCAGAAGTAGTCTACAGGGAAGTACTCTGGCTTAACTGATAATGTTATGATTTACCCAACAATGCACACCTAAATATTAACCAGCAAAACTTAAAAGTCAATCTTTGAGGGTCAGATTCCTTGCTGCTCGGCATCGTAATATATAGAGGTGAGTGAGTATATCCATAAAAGTCATAACGTTACGGTCTTACTGTGCCATTTTGTGTTTCTAGCCAAATGTCAATAAGTAGTAATGGATACTAAAATAGACAAAACGCTCAAAACAGAGAATTCTAGTCAGATGGGCACCTTGCAAGCACGGGGGGAAAGCGTGGGGATGAGAATACAATTGCTCGACACGTCAAGCAACAAGGATATGAGTACGAGCAGTTACATCAAGTCAGCAATTGAGCCTTCTTGATTTCTAATGCCCCCGTCCGCCTACAGCGGGGTAGTGTATTTTTGCAAGATGCCCCCTTAATTCCAAAACTCATCCAAGTTCACTTCTTCTATCTCTTGAGGATGTCAAAAAATTTGATGCGGGAAATGAAACCACTCAATACTCCCTGTCGCATTAACATTGCACTGGTTAGTAAAATATCGCTTTAAAAGACTTGAAATACGTCCTCTCCAGTACAAGCTTCATCAATTTAAAAATCGATCATCCTTAAATCTCGCAGTTTAGAGTCGAGTGGTAGCTTCGGCGCTACCACTTTTCCTGGATTATCTGTCACCATTCATCCACCTCTGAGCCTCCCTCTATCCATTGCTGTAAATTCCGCTCTGGCTTGGCAACGTTAAATAGATGCAATCCAAAATCCCGCGACAGGTCTTCGCAAACTTTGATACCTCTGGCACTATTACCTTTCTTATCAAGGAGGGGCGAGAATGTGCCGACGCCCAATATCCTAGGTACGACAGCGACAATACCTCCTCCCACCCCACTCTTGGCAGGTATTCCCACCCGGTACGCCCATTCTCCAGAGCCATCGTACATGCCGCAGGTGAGCATAACGCTAATCACATCCTGCACATATCTTTCATCGATCGCTCGTTCTTTCGTTACTGGATTGATGCCCCCATTCGCCAGGGTTGCTGCCAGCATCGCCAGATCTTTGGCATTCACCAGAATTGAACATTGCTGAAAATACAAATCCAGCGTTTCATCGATCTTGTCGCTGACCATGCCAAAGTTCAGCATCAGATATGCCATCGCCCGATTGCGGTAGCCCGTCGCCTTTTCTGATAAAAAGACGGGCACATTGATATCATGATCCCGTCCAGTGTAGCGTTTGAACATTTCTAGCAGGCGTTTTAGCCGCTCAGTGCCATTTTGGCCGTTGATCAGATCGGTAGTGGCGATCGCCCCTGCATTCACCATTGGGTTATAGGGACGGTTAGTTACCTCATCCAGCACGATCGAGTTAAACGCTTCCCCAGTCGGTTCAACACTGACTTTACTATTTACATACTCACGTCCATGGTCCTCCAACGCCAGGCCAAACACAAATGCCTTAGATATGGACTGAATGGTGAATAACTGGTCGCAATCACCCACTTCAAAGCTCTGCCCATCCTTTGTCACCACACAAATGCCAAACCACTCCGGTTTTGCCAGCACCAGTTCAGGAATGTAATCAGCAACAGCACCATCGTTGAGCGATCGATACTTCTCGTGTAAGTCGTTTAGATAATTCCGAAATGGCGCTGTAACGGCAGTGATAGAACTGGCAAGCGAATGTAAATCTCCCTTATTTGGCATCTTGCCTACCCCTCCGCAATTTGCTGTGCCACTTTACGGAACTCCTGACTCACCGGGTGTTCTGGATACTTCGCGCAAAACACCCCTTCACTGGCAAGCTGCACTACATCCTCCGACAGCGGAAATACCCCTGCAACGGTTTCCCCGTAAGTTTCCTCAACTTTCTGTTTTAGGGCATCCAGATTCAGTTTGCTGTGGGCTTTATTGATAGCCAGCAGCATTTTGCGGACTTTCAATTGTCGTGCTACATCCACCGTAACAGCAGTGCCCTGGTAATCTTGCTTATCAGGACGCAAAATCAGGATTAGCACATGGGAGATGGCGATCGACAAAAAGGTTTCCTTTGAGAGGCCCGGATGGGTATCAATGAACAAATAGTCCAACTGAAGCCCCTTCACTAAGCTGCGAAACCCATCATTCAGGAGCTTGACATCGTAGCCATCCTTCAAAATACGGGCAATGTCATCGGCTTTAACACTGGAGGGTACTAGAAACAATTTGCCCGTGCCCGTCACACCCAAATTAGCGCTGACATTATAGGCAGCATCTTCGATCGAACATTCGCTCCAGAGGTAATTGTTTAGGGTTTTATAGGTCTGCTCTGGCTCCAGGCAAAACAGATTGTGAATACCGGGCGAGGGCACATCGGTATCGACGACGCCGACTCGATAACCTTGCAGCGCAACTGTAGTTGCTAAGTTGGCAGTAAAGTTAGACTTCCCTGTACCGCCTCTATAGGAGTGTATTGAAACAACTTTTGGCATATTTAAATATCTAAGTTAATAACGCACGTAAAGGATTATCCAGATTATCCAAAAAGATACCAGATAAAATCTAATATCAAGAAAAATTCTAAATTCACTTAATAAGAAGTTATTTTAAGGAGCAAAAACTGTAGCTTTTGAAACAGATTTATCAACAAGTGTTTGAATATATTTGAGATTCTGTTACCCAACTAATACATAGTTCTATCCAATAAAAGGGCAGGCGATCAGACTGCGGTGACAAGCTTTCAAGCACGTCCTCATCCATAACTGAGGCAGCATAACTTTATGGCTCATTCTGATAGCTAGCGGATGGCTCAACTTCTAACGACTTCGTGATCCCTACCTATAAAAGTGGCTTTTTGAATAGGATTTGAATTTCCTATTCAAAAAGCCACATCATACGCTGCATTTGGGAATGAAGTGTATACAAATATACAGAGCCTATCTAATTAATGACCATTAATTAACATTTCTCTACAACAACCTTTAAATAGCCTTCAGGTATACCACCGCTTAAGATTCCCCCAGCCTGAGAGACCGCTTCTAAATAATCCAATGCTTCTTGACTGATTACTTCTCCAGGCAGGAGCACAGGAATACCCGGAGGATACGGCTCCACCGAATAAGCAGAAATCCTACCGACAGCTTCTTTCCAGAGAACCGCTTCATTCGCCGCAAAGTAGGCTTCTCTTGGACTACAAGCTTGCGTACCGATCTTTGGCAAAACCATCGGTCTATGGATCGGCTGACCAGCAGGGAGCGGGTAGTGTTCAAGCGCATAAAACAGCCGTTCGCTATGGGTTTTGGGCGTACAGTAGGAAGTCAAAAACACCCCATGATTCCAACCGACCAATTCGGCATGAATATGGTGCTGAACAGCAAGCCACGTTTCCAAAGCAAAACCCGACCCTTCTAAAGCTATGGTCCATCGAGTCCAGTCGGGATACTCTACCCACCTATACGGGGTACTCAAGAGCTTTTGCCGAAAGGCTTGAGCTTGTTGGTATACATTTTCCAAGCCTGCATAGCCTCCCGTCACCATTTGGGCACGAGCAGCATCTAAAGAAGCCATAACCGGATAACTTGGGCTACTGGTTTGGACCATCCGCAAGGTTTGGGCCAAACGTTGCGGGTCTACCCGTTGGCCCTTTCGGTGCAAAATAGCCCCCTGTGTCAAAGCGCCCAAGGTCTTGTGGGCAGAGTGAACAACCAAATCAGCCCCCAAAACTACCGCACAATCTGGCAGTTGAGGATGAAAAGCAAAATGACTGCCATGGGCACTATCCACTAAAACAGTCAGCCCTTGCTGATGGGCCAATTTTATCGTTGCCTCCATATCAGCGACTTGGCCGTAGTAGGTGGGATAAACCAAACATAGCGCTTTGGCTTGCGGATAGGAGGCCAGAGCCTTCTCAATAGAAGCTATACTCACCCCTTCTGCCGTTCCTAAATAATCATTCCAGTCAGGCTCTAGCCAGACGGGTATAGCTCCGCTCAAGACTAATCCGTGAATGACGGAACGGTGGCTATTGCGGGCAAGCAGTACCACATCGCCAGGAGCACAGGTCGCCAGGAGCATAGCTTGGACTCCACTCGTGGAACCATTCACCAGGAAGTAGCTCTGGTCACTGTCCCAGGCTTGGGCCGCTAATTCCTGGGCTTGCTGAATCGGTCCCCTTGGTTCATGTAGACTATCGAGTCCTTCTAATTCGGTAAGGTCTGCTTGAAAAAGCTGATGTCCCAGTAGTTTCTTAATCGAATCCGAAGATCCAAAACCCAAATGTCCAGGGGTATGGAAGGCAATATGCTTATAGTGAAGAAACTGAAGAAGAGCCTCGACGAGAGGCATTTTGGTCCTAAATTCTTTATTCTTTTTTTCTTTATCCTTTGCCATGCACGCGCAAAATGTCACGGATTGAGATAAATAGTTCTTCAGGCATTAAAACGGGCTCTGTAAATAGTAAGGTCAATTTCCCGGTCGGGTAATGAACGGCTACCCCTCTGGGCTGACGGGCTTGGTAACGGTGCGTATCACAATAGTGTTCATAGGTTGTCCGGGCCTCCTCCAGGATAGGCATAATCCGGGCAACGCTAGCGGGCGTATTGTTTATTCGTTTGTCAGCTTGAGCAATCATGATATTTAGCTGAAAAAAAGTATTAGATTACTCGGTAGCTTACCTGTATTAGTTAGCTTCTGGCAATAAGAAAAGGATATTCTAGAGAGAATAGACCTCATTCGTGTTAATTGATCTCAATGAAACAATAGAATTAAGCAGAGGAATGAACCCAGGGACCAGGATCTGTAGGGTGTCAGATTGAGGATGTGCTGAATTAATTCTCTGTAAAAATTTATTAGGTAATGTATCAATATTTGAAGAGCCGCTTGAAAACCAAATTCTGGGTTTTTGAGGGAAGTCCCTCGATTCGGTGATTCAGTAAAAGTTTACTGCTAACAATTTTTACGCTGGACAGTTCTTATACTTGCTCCAGCATTTCTCACGCAACCCGTGATTTTTGTGACGTTGCCATGAGGTAAACCGTGAACAAGATAGAAGCCATTATCCAGCCCGACAAACTCGAAGAGGTGAAAGAAGCGTTGCTCAAAGCAGGCATTGTCGGGATGACGGTCACAGAGGTCCGAGGATTTGGGCGACAGAAGGGCCAAACGACCGTGTATAGAGGAGCCAAATACACCGCTCAGTTTTTGAATAAGATTAAAATTGAAACGGTCGTTTCGGACGAAATGACAGATGCAGCCGTAGCTGTGATTGTGCAGGCTGCCCGCAAAGGAGATATCGGGGATGGGAAGGTATTTGTCATTCCGGTGGGACGCAGTGTGCGCATTCGCACAGGAGAACAGAACGAATCAGCCCTTTCAACACCCGAGGAAGCGAAGCTAGGCCTCTAATTCTTCATACAGGGACAATTTCTACCCGCTAGAGGTGCGGGTAGAAATTTTTGTGGGGATGCGTGAGGAGGTGAGTTAGACTGCATCCTATTAGGATTACCGTGGCTAGGTATGGCTACTTTTGAAAAAGCAGCAATCAAAGATATTTCTATTATTCAAGAATTAGCCTATAAGATTTGGCATCAGTATTATCCAGGCATCATATCAGTTGAGCAAATCAACTACATGCTTCAGATGATGTATAGCTTATCTTCCATCCATAGTGAATTAATGTCTCAAGTGATTTATAAATTTGTGATGGATGGCGAAGTGCCCATTGGCTACCTCTCCTATCAATATGAAAAAGATAAGTACAGGATAAAACTAAATAAGGTTTATTTACTACCAGAATATCATGGACAGGGAATTGGCCAAGCAATGCTCTTTCATGCCAAAGAAGAGGGCGAGAAATGTAAAGCCGATCAAATATACTTAACTGTCAACAAAAATAATCAGAAAGCGATAAGGGCCTATAAGAAATTTGGGTTTGTCATAACAGAGTCTATCGTGAATGATATTGGTGGCGGTCATGTCATGGATGATTTTATAATGACTTATGATTTAGCTTGCTCAAGCTATTTCTCAAGCGCTACCTATAGATAACGAAAACCTAGGAGTATGGAGCGCATGATTTACCTACCTGTTCCACTATTACTATTTTTGATATTTTTGCTGCTGCTACCGTTCATCTGGTTTGCGGTAACCATTGATGTTGTACAGGTTGCCGCAGCCAAGCTAGGATTTTCCCCTACGGTGGGGTTGATATTGCTGAGCTTGATTATTTTAGGTAGTGCCATTAATATCCCTTTCTATCGAACAGAATCGACCATTTCTTTAGTTGATGAATTAATCGATTTACATCGACAACTGTACTGGAGGATTCCCTTCCATAAAGTAAAAAGTGTAACCGTGGTTGCCCTGAATGTAGGAGGTGGTTTAATCCCCACACTCTTAGCCCTATATCAATTTAGGCAAGCCGATGCGCTTAGTATCCTTCTGGTTACGGGTATCGTTACCCTGGTGACATACTTCTCAGCCCATGTGGTTCCAGGCATTGGCATTCAGATGAATGCACTGGTAGCTCCTATTACGGCTTCCCTGGCAGCTCTATCCATAACAAATAGTCACCCTTCTGCGGTAGCCTTTGCCGGTGGCGTGCTAGGCACTTTACTGGGGGCGGACCTACTTCATTTCAAGGACATGAAAAACATAGGGGCAGGAATTGTCAGTATTGGCGGGGCCGGAGTATTTGATGGCATTGCTCTATGTGGCCTATTTGCGCTGTTGTTGACCTAAAGCTACGAGATATTTACGGCTGGGCAATGATTGTAGTTTTAATCGGATTGCCTTGCTTTACGAGCTGAGCCTGTAAATCCTTGAGAAGAGTATTCGAATTGGCAACTTCGGCAGGGATGACATTATTCCGCAGGGCAAAAGCAGCAGTATTTCCCGCAGCCGCCCCGATAGCCCATTCGGTAGCATGTACTCGGTAGGCAGCATTCGTAATGTGACTCGTCGCGATATTCTTGCTACCCGCCAGCAAATTATCAATTTTCTGAGGAATCAAAGCGCGTAGAGGAATCTGATATGCATCGTATTGAGGAGAGAGCACGGTACGCGCTTCATAGGGAGAAGGCGTAAAGTTTTTATCAATAATGCAGCTATGGAAGTCAAGAGGGTACTGCCCCAAGCCAACACCATCGAGGAAAACCTTTATTGCCCCTGGATTGCCCATGGAAGATCCTGGACCCTTGATATCCGTTTCGGAGATCGTAAACCCTTCTGGATAACCCATAGAAGGACGCCCAATAATCCGTCGGCCCTCACGGATATATGGATAGCGGGATAGGCCATGTTCAGTCCCCATAGGGCTGTCTGCGCCTTTGAGGAAAGCATATTGGAGAAAATAGGGCTTGTGATACTCAGGATTTACCTTTTCGATTTGAGCATCTGTAGTACCTTTGACTAGCCAGTAGTAGTATCCAAAAGCATGGGTTTCCGCATCAGCCAAGGCACTGGAACGCAAACCTCCACGCCAGTTTCCCTTTTTCAGTTGTCCTTGGGCTTCCAATTGCTGTTGGGTCAAGACAAGATTGGTGGTTGCTGTTGAAAGCCGCCAATCATTTCCCCAGGCCCAGTTCTGCAAAGATTGATCGCCCAGATAGATGGTATCTCCCAGTTGCAAAAACTGTTGAACCATTTTGATCAAAAAATCTCCGGGATAAACTTCGCTCTTTATCCTTCGGTACGAAAAAATAACGGGGAAGGTATTGCCCTCTTCTCCAAAACTATAGGAAGGGCCATGAAAGGGAGAATCATACGCTGTTACCTTACCGGGAAACTGCGGAAACAACGTATTTTCAATCACAAAACTGTAGGTAAAGGCTTGAGTGCAGTAGGGGTCTGTTCCTGTTGCACTGGCACTGGGTTCTCGAGGAGTCTGTAGATCCGTACCCAAGCGATAGGGAACTCCCGCTAAAGGCAACAACTCACCCGTCTCTGTGGCGTCAATGACGATCCAGTTAAACCGATAGTTCTGGGAGGCAGGAACAAGAGACAAGCGCTGTTTAGCAAATCTGGGGGATGGCAGCGGGTTATACCAGTCTTCGATAAAGTGCGAAAGCGGTAGACTATTCACGCCTTGTTTAGGGTCTTTCGGAATATGGGTTATCGCAGTGACTGAGCGAATTTGATGTGCATTCACCTCAAGATCTTGGACCACGGTATTGGTAAAAACCACTAACTGACCAGAACGTTGGTAGGGTTCAAGCATCTCTTCTAAGACCTGCACCCCAACCTTTGGGGAAAAACAGAGTTGACTGACCCAACACTTACCTGGATTCAGTTCACCGCCATAATGTTGACGCACACGCTGCCGAAACTCGTTGTATTGCTTAGAGAACAAGACTTCCTTGTTTTGAATACGTCCCTCATCCAGGGCCGAAACTCCCTGTTGGCTGACCTGTCCACCAATCCAGTCTGTGATTTCTGTCAGACAGACTCTCTGTCCTAAACGAAGCGCTTCAAGCGCAGAGGCAACACCACCGAGCCCACCTCCTGCCACTAAAACATCACAAGGGATAATTTTTACAGGGTTTGGTTGGGCCGCCAGAGGAAAACAAATTGCGAATGCAAGCAAAATACCCAAAATCCAGCGGTCAAGAGGGAACATAGAAAGCTACTACTATTTATGGTCTTCTGCCTGGTCTTCGAACTGGTGATGCACAATCAGCGCTGAACATGAAGCATGATGGAGCACATAATTACTGACACTTCCCAACATCAACTCACTCAGACGAGAACGCCCCCGACGTCCTGTAATGATTAAATCGGCCTCCCAAGTATGGGCCATGTCACAAATAGTTGGACCAGGACCGCCTAGTTTTTGCGTGATTTCAACATTCACACCCTCAGCCACCGCCTTATCAAAATAAGATTTCAGGATCTCCATGCCGTGTTTCTTAAACACTTCTAACTGGTCTAAGTAATCTTTGATGATCTCTTCTTGGAGCGGCATCCCCATCCCTATTTCAAGCCCAGGCAAGGCTGGATAGCCTTCTTCTTCTGGAGATAAGACATGGAGGAGCATCAGGTTTGCGCTATTCTGCTTTGCTAACGTGAGGGCTTCACTAAAAACCTGATAGCTATCCCTGGAACTATCTACCGCAACTAAAATTCTACGAAACATAAACCTGTCCTTACTACAGAGCTGTTTACTCTTTCAGCAATATATCAGTAGTATATAAATAGTCTGTTATTTATCTTTTTTGGAACTAGTTTCCCGTTGAGGATAAACAATCAGTACAGAGCAAGGAGCATGGTGAAGTACATAGTTACTGGTACTCCCTAGAACTAACTGATGCAGAAGAGAGTGACCTCTACTTCCCATGACAATCAGGTCTGCCTGCCAAGTTTGGGCCACCTCGCACACGGTTAATCCTGGACTACCGAATTGCTGGTTGACTTCACTCGTTACGCCCAAAGCCAAGGCTTGATCTCGATAGCCTTTTAGCTGGGCTAGGCACTTTTCTTCAAAGATGCGCCATTGCTTTTGATAATTTTCTGCGGCCTGGCTGCTTGCCTGTGGATAATAATCCAGAATCGGAGACAGAGGCATATTCGGACTCCCTTTTTCTTCACCAGAGAGAACATGCAATAGCATCAGGGTCCCTTGAGTCAATTTAGCTAGAGAAAGAGCTTTTTGAAAAACATAATCACTTGCTTTAGCGCTATCTAAAGCAACTAAGATTCTCTGGAACATAGGAGCCTCTCTCAGCAGTCAACTAGAGTATATAACCATGTGCGATAAGATTAGCATTAACCAATTAAGCTATCTACTACTTCTAGCTTGCAACCTTCGAATAACCTTCGAAACATTGCAAGCTAACTTCCTATGGCTTAGCAAGAGTATGCAGAATCTTCCCCTTTACTTTAGCATTAGATTCCTGGTAGGCCAGCATCCTTTTCACGCACTCCATTTTCTGATCCCGAACCGTAAAGCTTGTTGGTTACGGAAAGCACAGAGCCAACAAGTAGACGAATCATGGGTTAAGTCCTTAGCAATCTTTAACTTGAATAAGACAAGAGAGCATCTAGTTGATAAATATTTAAAAAGCCCATTGTCCAGGCAATCATGGGCATTTGGTTGTAAGCATTTCTTCGAATTGCTACATTCTTGACCATCTCATATTCATCTTGGGTCAGAAAATTTTTCAAATTTTCAGAGACAAAGTTTGGCTTACGGTTAAAACTTGGACTATTCATAGGTAGTCCCTCCTGGATTTATACATACTGTAAAGTAGGGCACAATAATTCGCACAGTGCTTGTTGGAAGGTTTTCTTACGTTAAAGCCCAGATCTATGCAACTTATATCAGTCATTGGTAGTTTGTATCCTCATTCAGGGACTAGCTTGTTAGGGAAAATCCCTTGGGCTACATACTATGAGTCACAAACTCAACCAAAGGTTCAACAGTCCTTATAAAAAGGTTGTTTTCTTAAGGCGATCAGCCAGGAAAATTTAAGCCCTCTTCCGCGCTAGAAGAAGAGTCAGACCATACTAGGTGCCCCCCAAAGGATAGAGCGAGAAGATCATCTACCACCTGCTACACCTTTAGGAAGCAGGGAAATCCTCTGTAAATTTTTGCCGCGTAGTAGGTTGGCTTAAGATCAATCCTTCACCGCCCAGAGGATGCTCTTCATCGATAGCTTGTCCTTCTACGGACACATAGACCTTGGCTGCAGGATTTAGACTCGTGGCCGTATAGATTATTTGGGCAATACGGTGGGTCATGCTCGTGCTGCCGCCCCCTTGGGCAAATTCACGGGAAAGATCGACGTAGACTCCTTGTTCAGTCACTTTTAAGCTCAGTAAACGCGTACCTGCCGGTATCGCAGTATTTAATCTTGAATCCTGAGGTTGAGCTAGGAGTTGCGTGAATGCATCTTTCAGGGCTATTTCCGGAGTAGCGCCCGCATTAATAGTGATTTTTTTGGGGACTAGAGTACCTTCACCTTGTAACCAGTAGATTTGTGGCTGCAGATCGGTTGTTCGTCTGGACTGTTGGATACCTGTGGGAAAAGGTTGTTGGACTTCAGGAGGGGTTTGTAAAAACCACCAAGTAGTTCCTCCTGTCACAACCAAAAGAGCAGCAATTACCGCTACCAACTCTTTGGATACAGACTGAACTTGTTGCCTTTTCATGTTCTAGTCCCTCTGAACTTTTGTTCTTAGACGTACACTTTTTACATTATGGCTCTTTGATTCAAGACTACAGACTAACCGTGAAGAAGTTATGTAAAAGGCTGTAAGTATTACCTATCTATAGACTCGCATGATTTCTCATTAAATGGAAGCATTCTGCAAGGTGTCTACTCAGTCTGGAGCTACCAAATTTACTGCTGAGCGGTCAGGAGCCTCACTGATTTGGTGACAAATCCACTTCAGTCCTTTCCTCTCAATCATATGTAGCATGTTTGCTCTAAGCCTATGTGGAGCAGGTATTCTCTAGCGGTTATGCGCTCTTCAGGGGAATTTGGGACCAGTTAGGGCATAGGGCAAAGTTCCTGTTGAGCGGCATCTGCTGTCGGAATGATATAAGCAGCCACTTGTTTCGGTGAAGATTTGGATGCCTTGGTCGCAGCAGCGATCATCACCTTCTTCATTGTTTCTACAGAGCGTCCCTGGAGACGTAGCTCACAGACTTTTTTACCCAGCCGTAGAAGTTTGGTTTCATTCACTGCCTCGGCTTCAGCGGGTGACAATCCCCGTTCCACCATGAGCCGCCTGCTGGTAGCCAGAAAGGCGGATACGGTTTCAACCTTAATGAAGTCTTCCTGAACTGTTTCGCAGTATCCTGTCTCGCGGGCTGCTTGCAGCGTAGCTTTGCCCAGGGCAATACCAAAATTGGGATCGAGCTGAAGCCGTTGAGTCCCTTGCGCAACCGCCGAGATGATGGCTCGATCGGATGCGCCTTTGGCTTTCAGTCTACAGGTTTCCTGCCCAAAGAATAAAAGCCTTCTATCCCCTTCTTCATCTTCACGGACAGTTATTCCATACTGCTCTATCAACTGTCTTGACATCATTAGGTATTGAGATGCGATAGATTCTGCTTGAGCCACTGTCTGCGCCCAAACCATCACAAAAAGCAGTGCTAAAGAGAACTTCATGCTCGTTGCAGTATACGGCATACTCCCGGAAAGACTCTAAGGGTTTATCCCGTTATACTGCGCTCTATAAAGAATAGGCGACGCCTAAGAAGCTGTTTGGAATCCGCTACGTTTGCGAGGGAGCATCCAAGTATAGATTGACCTTTAGGGTGGAGCCTTCTGGAATATTCAGCACTTTATCTTGTATGTTGTAGGTTCTTCCCGCTTCCCCAAGCACTTTTCCGCTTAAAATGAGATTCTTTCCGGCATATTTCGCGGCTCCAGACAAACTAAATACACAGCCAGCTCTGAGATTACGGCTCGTTGCTCTGACAGTATCCACCGTATCTCCTCCAGTAACACCCACAGACATAATCGATACTTCCACCTCAGAACAGGTCAAACCTGAAACACTACCAGCCCCAGAAAGAATTCGGCCTTCTACTGCTATAGCTAACTCCTTCTTTACAGGAGAGGATTCTGGAAGTAAGCCTATGTCTGAAATAGGTGGCGTTAGTTGCGTATAAACCAGAGCATTAATCCCCAAAAAAGCGACAAAAGCTCCAAAAAACCCTATCGAGGTGTGATAAATGCTACCTTTCGTCATTAGCCTATTGTTCTCAACATTTTAATGGAGATTTATTATTTAAGCACTAGCAGTTTCCACTGTCTATAGGCAAATTTTTAGGTGCATCGCTAGGCAAGAAAGTACCTGCGTAAATAGGCTAACCAATATAGACAGCAACCTCCATTTTCAGGAATTCTTAGATTCTATAGGGTGCTTGAATCAGGACTCATT
>JBAUTB010000055.1:0-4732 GCA_049582005.1 Gloeobacterales cyanobacterium
GCTGAAGAGTTTTCCGGATCCGGATACCCCCTTCGGCAAGAAGATAACCTTCACTCTTAAAGCAGATGCCAGCCAGACTCCCAATGGTTACGTAATTGGGGGGGCTAAGATCAAGATTGGCATTCCGGTAGAAATGGAAACCGATTTGTATAGTCTGAGGGGATCAACCATCGATGTCCGTGCAGAGTGACCGATTGAGTCCTAAATGGCTGCAGGGCAGTTTCTTCGGGCAGTTAGCCTTGGTTTCCGCAGACCTCAAAAGTTGGTGGGACGGTAGTTTCCTGGGAAAAATGCAGGGAAGTTTAGAACCTGGGGCTGATAAAAGTGCTTTTGGCTCCTGGCTGATGCCGCTTGCCCTAGGATGGGCAGCAATCCTTTTTCTATTCGCTCCTTTTATTTCTACAGACCAGATAGGAATTTTTCTACTGGTTGGGGCTGTTTTGTGGGCCGGATTATTTTTAACGAAGAAACAATCCCTTTCACCGCTAACCCTCCCCGTCGCGGCTTTCTGGGCAGCAGGAGTGGTTTCTACGACCGCTTCCATTCATGGTGCAACGAGTCTGGAGGGACTGGTTAAGTTCACCCTTTATGTACTGGCGTTTGCTCTGTTATCCCGTCTATGCCAATCTTCCCAATATCGGAAGCTACTTTTGGGCTGTTATTTACTCGCGGTGCTTCCCGTTTGTGCAGAGGGGATCCGCCAATGGATCGTGGGCGTACCTCCTCAGCCGGGATGGGTAGATGCGGAGTCTCCCTTAGCGGATGCGACCCGTATCTACAGCTATCTTGGCAATCCGAATCTGCTGGCAGGTTACTTGGTTCCCGCTGTCCCTTTGGGTTTGGCGGGAGCGGTGCTGTTCAAAGCATGGAGCGCTAAGGCGGTCTCTGCCCTGGGAACTGTTTTGGGTGCGGTCTGTATTCTGCTTACGTACTCCCGTAGCGGCCAATTGGCTTTGGGGGCGATGGTGCTGCTCCTGGCCTTTTTTGGGGTGCAGACCCTGGGTCAGCGTTTGTCGTCTAAATGGCGGTTCTGGTTGTGGCCCAGTGTGATTGGGACAGGGGTACTTGCCTTGGTCGTCCTTTCCATAGCTGCTCCCAGTGTGGTAGAGCGCTTTGCGACTATCTTCTCTTCCAAAGGCGACTCCAGCAGTGCGCACCGGGTCAATGTCTGGGTGGCTAGTTTTCAGATTTTTCAAGAGCATCTGTGGTTAGGGATTGGACCTGGAGACCGAACGTTTAAAGTTGTTTATCCCTTTTATCAAAGGGGAAGCTACGATGCCCTGGGCACCTATTCCGTCCCTTTAGAAATAGCTGTAGAGATGGGCCTTTTCGGTTTATCGGCTTTTCTGTGGATATTGTGGACCACTGGCGTTTGGGGCATGAGTATCTGGCGCAAACTGATGGATGAGAATCTCCGCACAGCGCTTTTGGTCGCTTGCTGTTTGACGGCTATGGCTGGGCTTTTGGTCCAAGGCTTTGTCGAGACCGTTTGGTATCGTCCCCAGGTCCAGACTTTATGGTGGTTAGCATTGGCAATGATTGCCGGAATTTGTGTAGAGGAGTCGCCCTCCCCAAAATTGGAGACCAAGCAGTCGCGTTAGACTGAAAAGATGTCTGTGATCACGGTTGAAGAATTAAGCAAGGTTTATCCTGTGGCCGTGAAGGAGCCGGGTTTTGGTGGCACCCTCCGTCACTTTTTTAACCGTACCTATCGTCAGGTCAAGGCTGTTGAAAACGTTTCTTTTCAGATTGAGCCTGGAGAAGTCGTTGGCTTCTTAGGGCCCAATGGTGCGGGTAAGACGACCACCTTGAAAATGCTGACTGGGCTAATTTATCCCTCTTCCGGCAAAGTTGAAGTCGTTGGTCACAATCCTTTTTTGCGGGAGCCAGAATTCCTCAAAAAAATTACCTTACTGATGGGCCAGAAGCAGCAACTGATCTGGGACCTCCCGGCTTTGGATTCTTTGAGAATCAATGCTGAAGTGTATGGAATTTCTGATACAGATTTCCATCGTCGGGTGGGAGAACTGACGGAAATGCTGGCTCTGGAAGAAAAGCTGACTCAGCCTGTGCGTAAGCTTTCCTTAGGCGAGCGAATGAAAGCGGAACTGCTCGCGGCCCTCCTCCATCAACCTAAAGTCCTCTTTCTAGATGAGCCGACCCTTGGTTTGGATGTGAATGCTCAGGTCAAAGTCCGCGAATTTCTGCGCACCTACAACGACCACTATGGGGCGACCGTCCTCCTAACCAGTCATTACATGGCGGATATAACGGCGCTTTGCCCGCGTGTTCTTTTGATTTATGCCGGAGAACTTATCTACGATGGCAGCCTGGAAGGTCTTTTAGACCGCTTTGCCCCTTACCGAGAAGTAAAGATTGAACTGACCCAACCCTGCCCCCAAGAAAAACTAGCGGTCTATGGCGAAGTGGAAGCGGTAGAGGGTTGTATCGTGCGTTTACTGGTGCAGCGGGAGCAGCTAACCCGAACGGTTGCTCGAATTTTGGCGGAACAGGAAGTAACTGATTTGACGATTACCGATCCCCCGATTGAGGAAGTGATTGGTCGCGTTTTCCTTACGGGCACTGTCCAATGAAGCATTCAATGAATCAGGTTTTCAGAACGGCCAGGGCTCTGATTTCGGTGTACTACGCCTTTATGGTGGAATATCGGGCCGAACTTTTTCTGTGGGCCTTGTCTGGTTCTTTGCCCTTTATTCTGATGGGCGCCTGGATTGAGGCGGCCCAGGGGAAGCAATTTGGATTAAGCCCTCTGGATTTTGCCCGCTATTTTCTCGCAGCCTTTATCACGCGGCAGTTCACGATTGTCTGGGTGATTTGGGATTTTGAAAAAGAAGTGCTTAGTGGTCAGCTTTCTAATCGCTTACTGCAACCGATAGACCCTGTGTGGAGACATGTGGCGGGTCATTTTTCCGAACGCTTTGCCCGACTGCCCTTTGCTGCAGGTTTAGTGGGATTGTTCTTCCTGCTCTATCCTCAATCCTTCTGGATACCGAGTCTGACAGCAACGCTACTCTTTTTCCTCGTGGTAGTGCTTGCTTTCATTTTGCGTTTTCTCATTCAATACACCTTAGCGATGCTTGCTTTTTGGACCGAACGAGCCAGCTCCTTAGAACAATTCTGGTTCTTGTTCTATTTATTTCTCTCTGGTCTAATCGCTCCTTTAGAAGTCTTTCCTCCAGCAGTGCGAGCTATCGCACTTTGGACGCCTTTCCCTTATTTAGTCTATTTCCCAGCCAGTTTATTAGCAGGATTGCCGGTAGATCTGGGCCGAGGCGTTCTCGTCATGCTGGGCTGGAGTTTACTCTTTTTTGGCTTAAACCGCTGGCTATGGCGTAAGGGACTCAGAGAATATTCTGGGATGGGCGCCTAGTTTGTATTATTAATAATTTATTGCCATGGATAAAGCACTCAATAACCATGTTCTCATTATTCAATATTTACCCTAATTTACTATCTGAAAGCTATCCTATTTTTTACTAACAAGCGGTATAAAATCAACATCCGCTAGCCCTTCTCCTAGGGGCTCTTCATGGGTTCTGAGACTGAATGATTTTAAGTTGTGTTCATCATCGACAAGCCAATCTGCAAATACAGGTGCTTCTGTCTGGAGCATATGATACATGTCATGAAAGTCTTTGACAGGCAAGGTAACAATAACCGAACCGTCCGCAGGCGATTGAATGCCCAGCTTGTCAAGCTTTTCTTCAAAAAAGACGAGCAGGATAGTTTTATAAAGTTGCTCTGTGGGTTCTAGGGCAAGCCTTAAGGCCCGAACATAACTCCCATCTCCCGTAGCCCGCCGGGTTTCAATTTTATAGTTTGCAATCAATAGATATTTAGACATAGAATCTCCCATAGTTGAATAATTTTATATTCTTCTAGCTCTAGTATCCAGCTATCAAAGTATATGGAACGATACCTGCGGGTCCTGAGCATATTTTGGCAAACGACCTTTGCTGCGGAGATGGAATATCGTCTGAACTTTGTTGTTTCCACCTTGAGCAGTTTGGGGCAATTGGTAGGGAGTTTATTTGGACTGTTCTTGTTTTATCGTACAGGCTATACTTTTGCGGGCTGGGACTGGGAACAAGCGCTCATTGTCTTGGGCATCTTCACGCTATTTCAGGGATTTTCCAGTACGTTCCTCAGCCCAAATCTCAACCAGATTGTAAAACATATTCAGCAAGGCACCCTGGATTTTGTACTCCTCAAGCCGATTAGTTCTCAGTTCTGGCTGTCGACCTACACGCTCTCTCCCTGGGGAATTCCAGATTTGATCTTTGGAGCTATTTTGATTGGCTATGCAGGGGGGCGACTCGGTTTAGGGGTCTCTAATTATCTGTTTAGCTTGATCCCCCTATTTTTCGGTTTTGTCATTCTCTATAGCCTCTGGTTCATGTTAGGTGCGATGAGTATTTGGTTTGTCAAAATCTATAACGTTACGGAAGTCCTGCGGGGTCTTCTGGAAGCAGGGCGTTACCCCATGGCGGCGTACCCTGTGGCCTACCGTTTTTTCTTCACTTTTGTGATTCCTGTGGCATTCTTAACTACCGTTCCTGCTGAAGCTTTGCTGGGTCGAACTGAACTTATTTGGACCCTAGGTGCTGGTGTTCTTGCCCTTGCTCTTTTTCTGGCTTCTCGTGCTTTTTGGCAGTTTGCGCTTCGGTTTTATACCAGTGCATCTAGTTAGCTTTTATGTCTTAGTTTTTAC
>JBAUTB010000056.1:0-2076 GCA_049582005.1 Gloeobacterales cyanobacterium
GCCAAGGATGGCATTGAGCGGAGTCCGCAGCTCATGGCTCATATTCGCTAGAAAATCACTTTTTGCTTGATTAGCAGATTCGGCATCTTCTTTAGCTTTTTGTAACTCTACTTCTACTTGTTTTCGCTCCGTGATATCCCGCCACACCGCCACCCAACCACTGGGAAGACTGCGCTGGTTATTTAAGGGCAAAATGCGCAGGTCATAATAACGCCCTTCCTGAGCTATCTCAGTATAGGTTTTTGAAGGATTATGGAAGTATTTAACTAAAGCAGGCCATTGGGATAGGGCTTCTATGACAGGCTGACCAAGAATTTTTGAAGGCTTGCAGTCAAGGGTTGATTGGGCTGCTGGATTGAGATCGACGACACGCCCTTGTATATCCATGACCAGTACACAATCTCCAATGCTTTCGATGATGGTATCCCGTGCTACAGGCAGAATATCCAATAATCGGAAACGGAATATATCCCAGGTCATCATCGCCCCAGTAAAGCTAAACGAAAAGGGCGTGAGGTCCAAACTGGGAAATGGACTCAAACCAAAAATAGACAAGGCATTACCAACAATGGGAACTACTCCAGCCAGCACGAGTGTGCCAGACTGTGCGCGATAGAACTGGGAGCTACGGAGCATGCATTGACCAAACAAAATCGTTGCATAAACCGCTATGCCATAGGAATACAAGGCATGGACCCAAAAACCAAGGCCATAGCTCGGATCCATCATGGTGTAGCTGCCAAAAGAGTGGAGGCGATTAGCTGTCCAAATCAACCCATGGAATTCATTAGTCCAGACCAGGCATAAGGTAATCAGCGGTTCAATCATTAACTGAAAAGCTCTGGTTTTGGATAGCCACTTCCCCTTTCCGGCATACTGGAGTGCAAAAACAAACCATAGACCCGGAATACTGACTATCCCAAAGAACTGAAATTTAGCGGCTAGAATCTGGACAGGTAAGCTTTTAGCAGTCAATTGCCATGCATACCCTAAAGTCCATTCAAGGATTGCTAATATAAAAAAGAAAACCAATGGCGCAAGGCTGACGTTAGAGCGCCGCTGCCACACAAAGAATGCTAGAGCAGCAAGTATTACCACGGCCAGGATAAGGGGAAGTATATAAGGATTAAACTGCATACACCCTTGACAGTTCCCGACTCAAGTCACTTCTACTTATAAAGGCTCCCTCGTTTTGCACTGCATGGGAGTACTTTTGTCTCCAAGCAAAGAATGTGAAGGGAATATAGAGAAACAATACATTAACTAACGTAATTTGACTCTAGGAAAGAGTAAACACCAATGAGAATTTTAAAAAATTATAGCAGCCGCCAACATTGTCAGCACTTTTTTAATACCCAAAAACTAAGGTGCTTAAGGTATTTGTCTCAAGTGATATGGCGACTGCTATAGTTCATTTTTCCTAATCGCACTTGTCGTTGACCCATCCGCATGAGTCTTTTTAGTTTCCAGTCGGGAAACCCTGCGCTCTACCTGTACTCAAGTGATGAGCCTGGCTTAACTCATTTAGATGGAGGTAGTTTCTAGATTGAGGTGGCTTCCATTCCTCGATGGTCCATCCTCTCTGTTGAGCTACTCGGCGCAGCTTAATGTCCGGATTTACCGCCACAGGATACGCAACCGTGTCCAGCATGGGTAAATCACCAGCACTATCACCGTAGGCATAGCTTTGCTGGAGGTCAATACTCAAATCTGAGGCCATCTGACGTATGGCCTTGGCCTTTTCCTCTCCAATCATCGAGGCTCCCAACAACTCGCCTGTATAGTGCCCTTGGTCGGACTTTAGACGGCTTGTCAGAGTTTTTGCGCCCAGAAACTCTGCCAAAGGAGCTACGATAAAGTCCAAAGATCCTGTCACCAGAACAATTTGCCTTCCTTGCGCTTTGTGCTGTGTGATGCACTCTATCGCACCTGGGCGCAATTGGGGATAGATCATTTCTTGGAACAGTATCTGGCTCCTTTGTTGGCAGTCATCAGTAAAAAATCCACGATAGTTACGATAAAAGACCTGGATGAATCGGTCACGATTCATCCGATCCAGTAACAGATAATAGGGTG
>JBAUTB010000057.1:0-1621 GCA_049582005.1 Gloeobacterales cyanobacterium
GGTCACAGAATGCGCCACCGTGAAGGCTGTCACTACCTTGAGCAAATACTTCAACCCGCCTCCCAGCAGAAGCAAGCTGATCAGAAACAAGATGTGGTCATATCCGGTGAGGATATGATCGATGCCTAGCCGCAGAAAACTCCAAATTTGCTGCCAAGCCGAGGGCTGCAATGAAAATTCGCGATTGTCGGGGGAGAACACAAACGTTTGGATTTGCTGGTCGTGCCGAATCGTTGCTAAACAACTCGCGGTCGAAACCCCTGGTAGAAATAAGTTGTAGGTGACAGTTAATGCTTGAATCGGCTGAGTCCAGGTATAGGCGAGTTGTAAGGTGCTATGAGTGTCCGGAGACATCTGTAGGTTTGGCGGCAGAGTTGCTCGGTCGGATGGCTGAGCATCGAAGGGCTGAACGCTCGTTAGAGCGCCGTCTTGACTGTTGCGGCTGACAAGACGGATTTGCTGGCTCAGGAACTTCCGAAGCTGGGACTGATGGGTGCGGATCGGGTGTGATCGGAAGTATGCGGTGAGCTAAAGATTTGGCCCGGAGCGAAAAGGAAGGCAACGTTCTCAAAATAGAAGTTGTCAGACTTTCATCAGAGAGCGTTGCCATGAACCCAAAATATCTTGAGGCCATTGAACTTGCAAGTAAAATCATAGCGGATGCCATTAATGGCGACATAGAGGAAGCGTTGAGCTACGGTGCAGGCTTGGATCGAAGCGTTCAGGATCTGACCCATGCCATCGGTCAAGACACACTGACTCTGGTGTATGCCAGTATTTCAAGTCATTTAACCGAGCAGCGGCAGCAGGAGGGATGGCAGATCGAACATCATTCCACTGTCATATTCAAAACTCTTTTCGGTCCTGTTGCCGTGGATTCCCCTTATTTACAAAAACCAGGGGAGGCAGGCGGAGTCAGACCGATGAGGCAGGTTATGGGCGTAGAAGGCAATCGTTACAGCGAGGCAGTCGAGCGTGCTCTCGTCGATTTTGGCAGCGAGAAGTCCTTTGAGCGGGCGGCTCGACAGTTCCGAGAACATTATGGCTGGGATGTTGAACGGGGAACTGTTTTACGCCGCACTGAAAGCGTGGCCCTTTCGTCGCAGCAATATATTCAGGAGCGATTGTTCTCAGACCCAATCGCTCGCGAGGGGGCATCTGCTGCGATAGAGACCGCGTTTGTGGTGGAGTTGGACGGGTGCGATATCCGCACAGGGGTGTTTATGAGTGCAGCAGAGGCGGGTCTCACAGAGCGTGCTCCCGATGCATTAGTGCGCCCGATTCAATGGCAGGAGGTTCGCACGGGTCTGGTTCGTCCGCTCGACAAGAACACGAAGCGTTATGTGTGCCTGAAAGGGTCTTACCCTCAAGTGTGCGACCAACTGGATGCCCTTGCGACCGGGCAAGGCGTCACGCCTGACACGTTGGTGCTCTCGCCGGGGGATGGAGGCATTGGCCTGCAAGAAGAGCTGGCGCGACACTTTACGAATTTCCAATACATTCTCGACTTGGGGCATCTCAAATCCCATTTCTATGACACAGCCGATAAGCTGGGCATCGAACCAAAGCTTCAACACAGCTGGGTAGATGGCTTCATCGACCAGCTTTGGCAAAATGATGT